>JBJXFO010000039.1:0-2654 GCA_046154725.1 Parvularculaceae bacterium
GATCTTCGCGCTCGACGCCGCGCGCGGCAATCACTGCGGCCAAACGCGAACAACGATCTTCAAGTTGCGCATAAGTAAGCGTGCGCCCGGTCAGCGCATCCTCGAACGCGATGCGATGCGGCGTCAGCGCCGCCCGTTTAGCCGTGATGTCGACCATGCCGACACCCATTTGCTCACTCCCTACCCGCGCGCGTCTCTCTAGGACGCGTCGCCTTTTGGGGCCCGCGGCGCGAGCCCGTTGATCATCAGATCGGATGCCGCTTCCGCCACTGATGCGGTGTCCGTAGCATCGTCCCACACCCCGTAGCGTAGGCCGAGAAAGGTAGAGGCGCCCATGAGCGCCCACACTCGCACTTCGTCGTCCTGGCCTTCGCTGATTTCACCGCGCGACGCGGCGTGCGCCAATTGTTGCCGGTAGGCGGCAGAGAAGGTGCGGTAGTAGTCGCGGTACGCCTCAGGCGCGACGAACTGCGCCTCCATAACGATGCGGTAGAGCGCTTTGTGTGAGCGCACGAAATCGAGGTAGGCCTGAATGCCCAAACGTTCGGCCTCAAGCCGGTTCGGCGCTTCGCGCGTGCCTTCGGCCAGAGCATGGCGAGTACGCGCACCCATGTCGGCGACCAGCGCGCGGAAGACTTCTTCCTTGCTTTTGAAGTACACGTAGAACGTGCCGAGACCCACACCCGCACGTTGAGTGATGTTTGAGATCGCGGTCTCGTGGTAGCCGCGTGCGCCGAACTCCTCAGCCGCAGCATCTAGCAACCGCCTCAGGGTCCGCCTGCCCCGCTCAGTTTTTGGGCCAGATCGCTCCTCTACAGCGGCAGGCTCGGAACCTGAATGTTGACTCATGTTTCAAGTCTCCGATATAAGCCTGCTCAACACAACAAAAATTCGGGCCCGAGAAACGAGGTCCGAGGGGGGAATGCGGGGCACATGCCTCAACACGTTTTGCCAGATGGGACGGCCATGTCCTACGCCGAAGCCGGCGCGGGCGCTCCCTTGGTTTTTGTGCACGGTTGGGCGGCAAACGGCGCCTTCTTCCGTGACATCTCCGCTGAGCTATCCAAGCGCCATCGCGTCTACACGCTGACCCTGCGCGGGCACCCCGGCTCCGATGCCGGACGCGCGCCGCTGACCATTGAAACGCTCGCCGACGATATCGTGCATTTCTTCGAAGGGCTCGACCTGAAGGGTGCTTACGCGCTCGGCTGGTCGATGGGCGCGATGGCAATCTGGGGCGCAGCTTCCCGGATCGGCGCGCGCCTCAGCGGCATCATCGTCGAAGACATGGGCCCCCGGCTCGTCAACGACGCGAGCTGGGAGCACGGCATAGCGAGCGGTTACGGCGCCGAGCATGTCTCGGGCACATTAAGCGAGATCGAAGCCGATTGGCCCGCCTACGTCTCCCGCTTTGCGCCTCGCCTGTTCGCACCATCGATGCGCGAGGCGTGCCCTGAGCTTGAGGCCTGGGCAGCGGGTGAAATGGCCAAAGCCAGTGCATCCGCCATGTCTGCATTCTGGGCCTCAATGGCTAGCCAAGATTTTCGCGCCGCCATCGCGCGCATCACAACGCCGATGCTCGTGATCCACGGTGGTGAAAGCCAAGTCTATGACGACGGCGCAACCGCGTTCGTGGCGCACACCGCGCCGAACGCAAAGCGAGTCGTCATCGCGCGCGCCGGCCACGTGCCGCACCTCGAAGCGCCAGACGAATTTTTGAATCATATCGAGGCTTTTGTCCGCGACACGCGGCGGCCCGAGTTGAAGAGCGGAGGAGCAACCCCATGAAGCGATTTGGTGATAAGGCGCGTGTCGCGCTTTTGTTGGCGAGCGTAGCTGCTTCGCCGTTCGCGCTCAGCGCCCCGGCGTTCGCGCAAGACGGCGTGAGCGAAGAGGAAGAGCTAGTCGTCACGGCGCGCCGCCGCGAAGAAACCCTGCAGGACGTGCCCATCGCGATCACGGTGCAGTCGGCCGAACAACTCGACCAACGCGGCGCCTCCGATATCACGGTGCTCCAGCAAACCACCCCGAACGCCACGGTTCAGGTCGCGCGCGGTTCGAACTCGACCTTGATCGCGTTCATCCGCGGTGTCGGTCAGCAAGATCCTTTGTGGGGTTTCGAGCCCGGCGTCGGTCTCTACGTTGACGATGTCTATGTCGCCCGCCCGCAAGCGGCCGTGCTGGACATCTTTGACATTCAGCGTATCGAAGTCCTGCGTGGCCCGCAGGGCACGCTCTACGGCCGCACTAGCGTTGGCGGCGCCGTGCGCTACGTGACCGCGCCGCTCGACACCGAAGAGGCGCACCTGCGCGCGCGCTTCAATTACGGTTCCTATACCCAAATGGAAGCCATCCTCTCCGGCTCCGTGCCGCTGAGCGAAGACTTCGTCATCGGCGGCGCGCTCGCGCTTTATGCGCGCGACGGCTACGGCGAGAACCTGTTCACCGGCGCGGAGCACTACAACAAGGATGTCGGTGCGTTCCGTCTTAGCGCGCAGTGGACACCAACAGATGCCCTCAGCATTCGCCTGACCGCCGACGGCGTCGACGACAACTCCAATCCGCGCAACGGCTATCGGCTCGCGAGCTTTCCGGCTGGCGGCCCATCCTACAATCCGCCAAGTAGTGTCTACGACACGCGCGCCGGCGCGGGG
>JBJXFO010000049.1:0-6198 GCA_046154725.1 Parvularculaceae bacterium
CACGGCGAGACCGCCGAAGACTATCGCTGCCGCGACGGCGCCGAGGCGCGTAATCTTCGCCGCATCGTCCTTGGCTGCATCATCCGCTTGCGGAAGGTTATCCGACATTCTGGTCCGCGCCCGGCCCGCGGCGGGCGCCCTGTTGTATTGGCGTCACCGGCGTCAGGGCCGACACGCGCCCTCCGGCGATCTTGTTGAGAACCTCCTCACGCGGGCCGTAAGCGCGCTGTTCGCCATCGACAAGCAACAAAAGCCGGTCGACATGCGCAATCGCGCTCGGCCGGTGCGCGACGATGATCACGCAGGCGCCGCGCTGCTTCAGCGCCAGAATAGAGCCGGACAGCGCCGCTTCGCCTTCGGCGTCAAGATTGGCGTTTGGCTCGTCGAGAACAACGAGCGCGGGCTTGCGGAACAGCGCGCGCGCAAGGCCGATGCGCTGGCGCTGTCCAACCGACAGCATCTGGCCGCGCGTCCCCACGGCCGTTTCAAACCCGTCCGGCAATCCAAGGATCAAGGCGAGCGCGCCCGCATCCTCGGCGGCGGCAACGATTTCGGCGTCGCCCGCGCCGGTCGTGAAACGGGCAATGTTCTGCGCGACCGTTCCGTCAAACAGCTCCGCTTCCTGCGGCAGATAGCCGATATGCGGGCCAACCTCGTCGCGGTCACGGCCGATGAGGTCGGCGCCGTCAAGCCGAACCTCGCCCGAAACAACGCGCTCGGCGGCGACGATTGCCCTCGCCAGCGTTGATTTTCCGGCCCCGGACGGTCCGATAATGCCAACCGCTTCGCCGGGATTGGCCTCGAAGGAGACGCCTTTCACAATCGGTTTTTTCGCGCGCGCTGGCTGCACGACGACGCGGTCGAGTTTAAGCTTGCCGCTTGGCGCCGGCAGTGACAGCCGCGCCGGGCTCGGCGGCGCGGCTTGCAGGAAGCCGGTGAGGCGCCGCCACGCCGCAAGCCCCACGCCGATCGATCGCCACTGGCCGAGGATGAGTTCGACCGGCGCAAGCGCGCGCGCCGTGATGATCGACGCGGCAATCATCACGCCGGGCGTCACTTGTCCCTTGATGGCAAGATAAGCGCCGGCGCCGAGGATCAAGGATTGCAGCAATGTGCGCCCCGCTTTTGTAGCGGCGCTGTAGGCGTTCATGATATCGCCCGCTTCGGTCGATGCGGATGCCGGCTGCAACGCCCGCCACTTCGCGCGCATTACCCCCCTCATCCCCATCGCATCCATTGCAGCCGCGTTGCGGATCGCAGAACCCGCCAGCGCGTCGGCGGCAGCGGCCTGTTCAAGCGACGCGCCAAGCGCCCGCCTTGATTGCCGCTCGTTCAGGATCGCAAGTCCCGCAAGCATCGCGGCGCCGACGATCGAGAGGAGCCCGAGCGACCAATGCAGCATGAAGACGAGGATCAGAAACAGCGGCGTGAACGGCGCGTCGAGAAAGGCAAGCGCGACGCCGGACGTGAGCGTTGTGCGGAGTGTGCGGACATCGCGCAGGGGCGCATCGGCGCTCGCCGCGGCGGTGAGCTTTGATGCGTCGATTGCCGCGTCGAAGGCCCTGCCCGCAACTTCGGCGTCAAAGCGCGCCGCCGCGCGCGCGAGCAGCGCCGTCCGCACATAGTCAAAAACACCCATCGCCGCGAACAGCCCGACAACCAGCAGCGTGATGACGGCGAGCGTCGCCACGCTCCGGCTTGCCAGCACGCGGTCGTAGAGCTGCATCATGTAGAGCGGGCCAGTCAGCAACAACAAATTGACCGCAATCGAAAACACCGCCGCCTGCACGACCAGGGGCCGCGCGCTGGCGAGCCCCGCGCGGATTTCCGGCGGCAACGAAGAGGCGTTCTTTAACACTGGCGAAGACTGACCATTTTCACGGCGTTTACCTTATCAGCCCCATGCTAATACAATCTGAGCGGCCGCGACGGGCAGCCATCCGGGGCGAGCGCGGCATCGAAGGCCGCCGAACCCTCTGAAAGCCAGGCAAGGATCGAGCTTTTCAGTATTCAGCATTGGCTGTCCAGTCGCCGCCGAGCGCGTAGGAATAGTGCTCGGTAAAGGGATTGGTCGCGGTCGCTTCAATGCGGACGCGGAACTGCGTGTCGGTGACGCCGACCGCCATCGTCGCCGTCAGATCGTCCTTCCAGACGCCGGCCTTCACATAGTTCCAGCGGCCGTTCTGTGTGCCGAGCGACAGGCGCTGGAACTGGATCGCCGGCGCTGCCCGCATTGTTTCCGGAAAATAGATGTTGCCGCTGGCGGCGCCGTTGTTGCTCGCCGCGACGGCCCCGCCCCATTGTGTGTTGGCGCTGGCCCCGTCGGCCGGCGCAACCGCCGCCGCAACGCTCTTGGCGTAATAGCGGCGGCAAAGCGCCAGTTCGACCGGGCCAAGGCGCGGCGCATAGGCGCTGGCCTCGGTCCCTTCCTCCAGCTTGATCGCCTTGAACACGGCAGCGCCAGACGGCGCGGCAAGGGCGAGCAGCAATTCCGCCGTTGCGCTGCCCGGTATGGTCAGGCGCGCTGAGGGCGCAGCTGGCGTCAGCGTCACCGAGACGCCCGCAGCCGAGACGACGAGAGATCCTGACACGAGGCCAATCGCGGACGCTGCGAGATCGAGCCCCGCGAAGCTGTCGCGGCCGAATACCGAAGGCTCGATCACTTGTTCAAGGACGCCCGACGCCAAGGTGACGGCGCCGCCAGAACGCGAAACCGATGCGCCGCCAGCGCCCGCGCGCCAGCGGTCAAATCCGTATGCGCCAGCGGCAAGCGCGCCGCCGGCAAAGCCGCGCTGGTTCACCGTGTAGCCCGCATTGATGAGGAGGTTTTCCCCGGCCGCGCCGCCAATCGATGCCGTCTCGCCGCGCCAGTGCGCGCCGTCGAAATAAACGAACGCGCCTTCCGTCTCGACGAAAACGCGCCAGCCCGGCAACGGCACTAAATGGGTCCAAGCCCCGTCCTGAAAAACTGCGACTGAACCGGGCGCCATCAAGCTCCAGTTGGCGCCGGACGCTCCGGCGGGAAGGATATAGGCCGCGCCCTCAAGCGGGGCCGCTGGCTCGGCGCTGAGGATGCGCGCGCTGACGCTCGGCTGGACGAGGGCGTCGAGCCTGCGAAAGGTCTCGTTGGCGGCGACGTGCTTTTGCGCCTGCTGGGGCAGAATGTAGGTGAGGCCAAGCCTCGGGGATGTCTGCATCGCGAACTCCGTTACGCAACAATCGATGCGACGGATGATACGGGCGCCGGAAAGGGGGTGGGACGGATTTTTGTTTCCTAATGATTTCAACGCGTTAGCGCGTTTTCGCCCACAGGTTTCAGAGTAGTTTTATGGTTAATCCGGGGCCGGAGGGGTTTGCGCCGCGGCTTTCGCCGATTCAGCCGCAAAAAGGCCTGCGCGCGTATATGCTCTGTACAGGGATTATACGAGGTTGCCTTGACCAGAACTCATCGGGGAGTTGTCGCCCCCGGGCGCGCGCCTTCGCGCGAGCCCGGGGCCCGCGTCGCAGCACTAAGCCTGCCGCGACATGGATTCCGGGTTCCGCCCAGGGGCGGCCCCGGAATGACGGCAACTTTTCATTCGCGGTCAATGCAATCCGGTATTATATAATCCGTACACAAATAGCATTTTCAAGAAATTTGTCTGTCTACAGACGAATATCGCTTTCGCATGCGCTCAGGCGAAGATAAATCCTGCGCTGGCGATCTGCGCGATGGCGGCGTCGTGGAAAAGGATTTGCTGGCCTTGGTCTGAGAAAAGCGCGCCGTCTGGCGTTTGCGTGAAAAAGCTGAGCGCTTCGGCGGCGCTTGCATAGCCAAATCCGGCAAGGCGGATCTGGTCGAAGTCCTCGAACCCGAACACCTGATCAACGCCCGCTTCGATCGCGCGAAAGTCGAATACATCGGCCCCGCGTCCGCCGAAGAGGAAGTCGTCGCCCGCGCCGCCGTCAATCGTGTCGGCAAGGGTGGGCAGGCCAGTCCGCGCGAAGCCGACGAGATCCGGCGCTGACAAGGCGATGAACTCAGCGCTTTCCGAAAATCCGGTCACGACAAAGGCGCGGCTTGCCCCGCCCGTCAACAGGCCGACCCAGCCATCGAGCCCGGCCGGATCCGGCGCGCGACCCAGCGCGTTATTGTAAAGGAGCGTGACAAAGGCCGTATTGTCGAGCGGGCCGTAGACCGCCTGAAACTCCGGTGAGGCGACGAAGCTCGCCGCAGTGGTCTCAAGGCTCAGTCCGCCAACAAGCGCCGTCGACCAGTTCAGGAACCCGCCCTCGTCCGGCAGCCGGCCGAGCGCCACCTGGTAGAGCCGGAAAGTCTGGCCCGTCTCGTCGCCGTTGAGCGTAAAAGTCGCGAAGGCGTTGACCCCTTGCGAGGTGAGGCGCTGAAACTCCGGACTGTCGGAAAAACCGACAACAACGCTCTCACGGCTTGCGCCCCCGTTGAGAAGGCCGACCCAGCCGTTGAGGCCGCCCGGATCCGGCGCCCGGCCCAGTGCGTTCGCGTAAAGCAGCGTCACGAACGCCGTGTTGTCGAGTGCGCCGTAAACGCTCTGGAACTCCGCAGAACCGACAAAGCCCGACGCGATCGACACGACGCTGCGCCCGGCGTTCAACTCAGCCTGCCACGCCGCGAAGCCGCCGGGGTCCGGCGCGCGGTCGAGGGTTGCCTGATACATGCGAAAAACCGCTGCGCCGTTCGCCGACACGGTATACCCGTCGCCGCCGTTCAACACGTCGGAGCCCGACAGCCCGGCCAATACGTCTCCGCCGAGGAGACCGTTGAACTCATTATTGCCAGCGTCACCGGTGAAGAGGTCGTTGAAAAGGCTGCCCTCGATACTCTCGACATCCGCGCTGATTGCGTCGCCTTGTGCGTCGCCGGTTCCCGCCGCCGGATTGCCGGCAACGAAGGTGACGCGCGCGGCAGCGTTGCGATAGGTTGCAATATCGACCCCGCTGCCGCCCGCGATCGCGTCAGGGCCAGCCCCGCCGTCAAGGAGATCGTCGCCGTCGCCGCCGTCGAGACTGTCGCCGCCGGCGCCGCCAAGGATGGTGTCGTTCCCCGCCTCGCCAAAGATCGTGTCGCTGCCGTCGCGGCCGTCCGCGAAATCGGCCCCGGCGCCGAGGCGCACGGTGTCGCTGGCCGTCCCGCCAGCGAAGGAATCGTTGAACCCCGTCAGCGTAAAGCGTTCGATTGAGATGAACTGGTCGCCGGCAGCTTCGGCCGGACCGGATGTGACCGACGCCGCGGTCAGCACGATTGCTCCGGACAAGGATGAATAATCGACGAGATCGCTGCCCGCCCCGCCGTTCAGCGTGTCGGCCCCGGCGCCGCCAAAGAGCGTGTCGTCGCCATTGTCGCCAAAGAGCGTGTCAGCGCCGCCATCGCCATGAAGCGTATCGTTACCGTCATCGCCATGCACAACATCGTTGCCGCCGAGGGCGAAATAGATGTCGTTGCCGCCAAGCAGCGAATAGATATCGGTTGCCTCAAATCCGTAGATCGTGTCGGCGCCAGACGTCGCGACCCGCACCGGCGCGCCGATGTCCTGGAGGATTGCAACCTCAACGGCGGAAATATTCAGGCGCGTGCCCTGGGAGATCGCCGCCGACAGCAACTGGCCGCTTGCGCGCAAATGGCTGGGCTCCGAGGCGAGCGGCACGGCGCCGCCGAACGCCGCCACAGCGTTGGGGCCGGTGAAGACGCGGTTTGAAGCGGGGCCGGCGATAAACGTATCCAGCGTTGATTGCTCGGTCAGATCTTCAAAGTCGAAGGACAAAAATCCGAGCCCGTGACCGATTTCGTGGAGTACGACCGTCAGCAAATCGATCTGGCCGCGCGACGGTCCACCCGTCATCACGCCGCCAAGGAAAAAACTGCCGTCCTGAATGTCGACGCTGTCGATCGTGATCCGGATGTCGCGGGTCGACCCGTTGCGATCGACGCCCGTGCTCAATTCGATCAGCGTTCCCGCTTGAAATATGTCAACGCCGTTGACGCTGCGATCGAAGAAGAACGTCGGGCCGGCCTGGGCCAGCGTCATGTCGGGAAGATCGGAAAAATCCACCTGGATGTCGATGACCGCGCCGGGCGCGAAATTGAAATAGCGGCCCCAGATATCGGTCGCGTCCCTGACGACGGCGAGCGCATTGTTGACGAGCGTCGATGACAAGCCGTTCGTTGCGCCGGCGACCACT
>JBJXFO010000054.1:0-12476 GCA_046154725.1 Parvularculaceae bacterium
AAATGCCACGGTACGATATTAGAATGATGCTCCATAACGGAGAGGATGATTTCGTCGCCCTCGCCTATTCCTTGCCCCAGAGAATTGGCGACGAGGTTGATCGCGTCTGTCGCCCCCGCTGTGAAAATGATCTCCTCCGCCGACGCGGCGTTGACGAAGGCCGCCGCCGTCGCCCGCGCCTGTTCAAACGCCGCCGTCGTCTCATTGGCGAGGAGGTGAAGCCCGCGATGGACATTCGCGTAAGACCCCTCCATCGCCCGCGTCATCGCGTCGATGACGGCGCGCGGCTTTTGCGCGGACGCCGCGTTATCGAGATAAACGAGCGGCTTGGCGTAAACCTCGCGTGACAAAATCGGGAACTGCGCGCGGACGGCTTTGATGTCAAAGAGCGCGGTCATGCATCCTCCAGCCAGCGCGACAAGCGCCCGCGCAGAATGTGCTCAAGGCTTGCGGGAAGGCCGCCGTCAAAAACTTCGCCGAGAAACGCCTCGATCAGCAGCGCGCGCGCGGCATCTTCGGACAGACCGCGCTGGCGCATATAAAACACCGCCTCGCCGTCGAGCGCGCCGGCCGTCGATCCGTGTGCGCACATCACATCGTCCGCATAAATCTCAAGTTCGGGCTTGGCGTTTGCTTCCGCCATGCCGGAGAGGAGGAGCGCGCCGGCATTCATTTCGGCGTCCGTCTTCTGCGCACCGCGCGCCACCAGAAACTTACCCTGAAACACGCCGCGCGATTTGTCGTTCAAAGCCGCGCGGTGGATCTGCCGCGTCTCGCAAGACTTTGCGTGATGGGCAACAAGGCTCGTCGCGTCGGCGTGGCGCGCTCCTGACAGCGCGGCTGCGCTGCGCAGCGACACTTGCGCGCCATCGCCGTCAACACGGATGTGCGTTTCGAGGCGCGCCATCTTGCCGCCGAAGGTCAGCATGGTCTGCGTCAGGCGCGCGCGGGCGCCGAGCACAATTGTTGCGAGCGCAGTTTCAACGCCGGCCTCGCCCGCGTTCTGATAGATAACGCGATGAAGGCTGGCGCCGTCGCCAACCTGAAAATCGGTCGCGCTGTTTGAAAAGAACGAACCCGCGCCGTCGAAGCTCTCAATGATTGTAGCCTCGGCCCCCGGCGCAAGCAAAATGCGCGCGCGCGCGTGAACCGACCCCGCCCCCGCAACGCGGCGAATGAGGATCGGCTGCGCAACAGCGCCCTCGATCTCGAGGATCAACGCAGGCCCCGCGAACGCCATTGCCAGCAACGCCATCGGATGATCGCCAGCGAGGCCTGAGAGCGCTGGCTCGCCCGTTGAAAGGCGGACGCCTGCGGGCAGCTTGCCCCATTCAGCGCGGCCGTTCATCACGGTAATCTCAAACGGGCCGGCATTGACGAAAATTGACGGCGCAATGACTTCACTGTCAGCAGGCGGAAGATCGTCGCGCAACGCCGCCCTGAGGTCCGTCCACTTCCACGCTTCCATGCGGCGATGCGGGAGGCCGGGAAAGCCAGGAACGGCAACCGCAAGCACAGTTTCAAAGGGAGTTAGCGCGGGCGTCATGTGCGCACGCCTCCGCTCTCCCGCTCGCGGGAGAGGGTCCAACGCATGCGTTGGACGGGGTGAGGGGTCGTAACATAGAGCGCAATCCATGTTGACGCCCCCTCACCCTTCCCTCTCCCGCAAGCTGGAGAGGGTTGCTTCGCGCCTTTTGCAGTAAGGAACATCATCACGCCGCCTCGACAAATTGATCGTAGCCGGACTTTTCGAGTTCCGCGGCAAGCTCCGGCCCGCCGGATTTCACGATGCGGCCGTTCGCCAGAACATGCACGCGGTCGGGCCGGATATAATCAAGGAGGCGCTGGTAATGCGTGATAATAAGGAAGCCGCGGTCCGGTCCGCGCAAGCTGTTGACGACGTCGCCAACCATCTTCAGCGCGTCGATGTCGAGCCCGGAATCCGTTTCGTCCATGATCGCAAAGCGAGGGCAGAAGATCGCCATCTGCAGCATTTCCATGCGCTTCTTCTCGCCGCCGGAGAAGCCGACATTGAACGGGCGCTTCAGCTTTTCATCGGTGAGGCCGACAATCTTTGCTTTCGCGCGGATGATTTTCAGGAAATCTGCGGCGGAAACCTCCCCATCTCCGCGCACTTTGCGCTGCGCGTTAAGCGCCGTGCGGATGAAGTTCATTGTTGCAACGCCGGGAATTTCCATCGGGTGCTGGAAGGAGAGGAACAATCCTTTTGCCGCGCGGCTGTTGGGGTCGAGGCCAAGCATGTCCTCGCCGCCCAGCGTTACCGACCCATTCGTCACGTCATACCCCTCGCGGCCCGCGACAGCGTAGGACAGCGTCGACTTGCCCGAGCCGTTCGGCCCCATGATCGCGTGCACTTGGCCCGCCGGGACCTCAAGCGTCAGCCCGCGGAGGATTTCCTTGCCGCCAATGGTAACGTGAAGAGTGTCGATCTTGAGCATTATTTTTTCGCCTCTTCGGCGATCCCTGTGGAGATCATCGTGTTCTGGTCGAGGACCAGTCGCCATTCGCCGCCCTCAACGCGGAACACAAAAGTGAGCCAGGTCGAAAATGGCTTGGCGTCCTTATTGTCCTGATAGCGATACCGGATCAGCGCGACGCCGACATCGGCGCCGACGATTTTCTCGACGACTTCGCCCCGCCATGACCAGTCGTCGCGCGCGAACCACTCCTCATGAAGGCCGATCGTCTCAGCCGGCGTCGTGAAGGCGTGGCCGTTCTGCACGATCGTGTAGAGCGACGGCCCCGCCGTCACCGACGCACGAAACGCGGCAAGATCGCGGTCGGCAATCGACTTCAGATGGCGCGCCAGCGCCGCTTCAAAGTCAGGTGCGCTCATGGCTGGGGCACTTTCGCTTCGACGATGACATAAACGGTTGTCGTATCACCGATGTTCACGGCTTCGTGCCACGCGACGCCGTCAGACTTCCACGAAGCGCCGGCTGGCGTCTGCTGCTCCCGCGCGCCATTGGCGTCGGTGATGCGCATGGTTCCTCCTTCGAGGATGTAGCCGGTATGGGGCGCGTGAAAATGCCGCTCATGCCCGATGCCCGGCGCGAACGAACATTTCAGCATACGGAGTTTTTCGGTTTCCTGCAGGACGGCACAGACTTTCTCGCCCTGCCAGCCGGCGGCCAGCGGATCGGGGAGCGTTTCGGCGGCGGCTGACGCGGCAATCAGCAGGGCGAAGGCCCCGAAACAGAGCGACCGTAGGGCGGGTCTCGACCCGCCGGCTCCGTCGCAACGGGCGCTGCCCTCGCGCAGAGAGCGCCGGCGGGTCAAGACCCGCCCTACAAGAATTGCGTTCATCGCTTCACCGCCCAACACCGACGCCGCCGGCCTTCATTATTTCGCTATTCACAACGAACCCTCATGCCTTCCCCACCGACGACGTCCCCGGCATCTTTGTCCGCACACCCAGCGGCCCTTATTCGCTCGATGAGTTCCCGGCGCTCGCTCGCTTTCAACAAGAGCATCAAGCCGAAGATGATCGCCAACACGATCCCAACAATGAACTGCGTCAGGTGTTGCCTTGCCTCCGCCGCCCGCTGGTCCTCGCTCACCCCACGCTCCCCTCAAGTGAAACGCTCACCAGTTTCTGCGCCTCAACCGCAAACTCCATCGGCAATTCCTGCAAGACTTCCTTGCAAAAGCCGTTGACGAGGAGCGCGACGCTTTCTTCGGCGGAAAGGCCGCGCTGCTGGCAGTAAAACAGTTGATCTTCCGACAGGCGCGAGGTTGTCGCTTCGTGTTCGAGGATCGCGGAAGGGTTTTTGCTCTCGATATAGGGGATCGTGTGCGCGCCGCACTGCTCGCCAATCAAGAGGCTGTCGCACTGCGTGAAATTGCGTGCGCCCGAAGCATTGCGGTGCACGCTGACCAATCCCCGATAGGTTGAGTTTGAGCGCCCCGCCGAGATGCCCTTGGCGATGATGCGCGATTTTGTATTCTTGCCCAAATGGATCATCTTGGTGCCGGTGTCGGCCTGCTGATGATGGTTGGTGATGGCGATCGAATAAAACTCGCCGGAGGAGTTATCGCCCTTCAGCACGCAAGACGGATATTTCCACGTGATCGCCGAGCCGGTTTCGACCTGCGTCCACGAAACTTTCGCGTTCTTGCCGCGGCAGTCGGCGCGCTTGGTGACGAAGTTATAAATGCCGCCCTTGCCGTCCTTGTCGCCGGGATACCAGTTCTGCACGGTCGAATATTTGATCTCGGCGTCGTCCTCGATAACGAGTTCAACCACGGCCGCGTGCAGCTGGTTTTCATCGCGCATCGGCGCCGTGCAGCCTTCGAGATAGCTAACATAAGACCCCGGCGCGGCGATGATCAGGGTGCGCTCGAACTGTCCGGTGTTCGCCTCATTGATGCGAAAATACGTCGACAATTCCATCGGGCATCGGACGCCGGGCGGCACATAAACGAACGTGCCGTCGGAAAAGACGGCGGCGTTCAGCGTCGCGAAGAAATTGTCCGATGCCGGAACAACCGTGCCGAGATATTTTTTCACGAGATCAGGATGCTCGCGGATCGCCTCCGAGATCGCCATGAAGATGACGCCGGCTTTTGCAAGTTCCGCCCGAAACGTCGTTGCGACCGACACGCTGTCGAAGACGGCATCGACCGCAACCCTCGGGGCGCCCTCGACGCCGAGCAGCGTTCCGGTTTCCTTCAGCGAAATGCCGAGCTTTTCGAAGTCGGCGAGGATTTCCGCCGGCACATCGTCCAGCGATTTGTACTTCGCGCCGGTCTTCGGCGCCGAATAATAATACGCATCCTGATAATCGATCGCCGGATAACGCACCATCGCCCAATCGGGCTCCTCCATCGTCTGCCAGCGCGCGAAAGCGTCAAGGCGCAGCGCCAGCATCCAGTCCGGCTCGTCTTTCTTCGCGGAGATATAGCGGACGGTTGCTTCGGTCAGGCCTTTCGGCGCCTTTTCCGACTCGATATCGGTAGTGAACCCGTATTTATAGGTTTCGAGCGCCTTGGCGGCGGCGATCGTTCCTTGATCGATGCGCTCTTTGACGTCGCTCATTTCTTTTGGTCTTTCGCCGCGTCTTCGATCTTCCGGAGCATCTTCGCCGTCATCGCCGCCGTCACCGCCCAGATGATCGAATATACGACGCCGCCCGACACCGCGATCACGAGCGCCTCGCCGCGCGACAACTGGTCCGCACGGCCAAAGAGCCGCATTGCTTCAAACCCGACGATCAGCACCAGCATCACAACCGCCGCGCGGCCGATTGCGCGCATCCAGATCGGTCTGTCCGCATCTTTGGTCATCCCGCGCTCCTTTTCTGCTCACGGTCCTTCACGCGCGCATAGGCCGCCGGCCACTCCCGCGCAAAGGCGTCGGCGTCGGCGTCGCCCGAATTCCATCCGAGCGACACGCGAATGCCGCTCGCCGCGAGGTCATCGCCGGCGCCCATCGCGAGGAGGACATGGCTGGGTTTCGTCTTGCCCGACGAACACGCCGAGCCCGACGAGATCGCAACGCCGGCAAGATCCATCGCCATCAATTGCGTCGGCGATGGAAATCCTGGCGCCGACAAAGAGAGCGTGCCGGGGAGGCGCGCGGCGTCCTTGCCCCAGACAACAGCGCCGGCAAGCTCAGCCGCCGCCTGCATGCGGTCGCGCAGCGCGGCGATGGCGGGCGCTTTATCGATTGCCGCTGGCGCAAACGCGCACGCGGCGCCGAGCCCGGCGATCGCCGCAACATTGTGCGTTCCCGCGCGGCGGTTTTCTTCGTGCCCGCCGCCGCGCATCACCGGGTGAAGGGGCAGGTTCGGGCCGGCGATCAACGCGCCGACGCCGACCGGCCCGCCAAACTTGTGCGCGGTTATGACCATCAGGTCTGCGCCCGACATCAGGAAGTTGACCGGAATCTTGCCAACCGCCTGCGCCGCATCCGCGAGCAACAGCCCGCCGTTTTCGTGCGCGATGTCGGCGGCCTCGCGTACCGGCTGGATGACGCCGGTCTCGTTATTCGCGACCATCACGCAGACCAGAAAACCGCCATCGCGCGCGGCGTCATGGGATTTCAGACGGTCGCGCAGCCAGTCGAGATCGGCATGGCCGACCCGTGTCGCCGGGACCGTTTCAACGGGAACGCCCGTTTCAGCCGCGTTCGCCGGAACCGCCGCGTGCTCAATTGCGCTGACGAAAATGCGTTTGACGCGGCCGGTCTTCACGACGCCGTTCAGCGCATAGTGGATGGCCTCGGTGCCGCCGCCGGTAAAAATGACGCCGTTGACGGGCGCATTGATCAGGGTGCGGAGCTTTTCGCGCCCCGCCTCGACAAGCGCGCGCGCGGCGCGCCCTTCGGCGTGGACGGACGAGGAATTGCCGATGACGCGCATGGCGTTCGCGACCGCCTCGATCACGTCGGGGCGGGCGGGCGTTGTCGCGTTGTGGTCGAGATAGTGCCGGGTCATAGGGCGTGTTCCATGCGCAATGCGGCAACGGGCGCATTGACCGCCGCCATGCCGGAGACGCGCCCCGCGACGACGTCGTCAAGCGTCACGGCGGCGAGGAACATCTCGATCTGGCGGCCAAGCTCCTCCCAGAGGTCGTGCGTCAGGCATTTTGACCCGTCGCCCTTGCACCCGGTCGCGAGCCCGCCGCAGGCGGTCGTGCGGATTTCCTCGTCGGCTGCCTCGACAATCTCGGCGACGCGAATGGCGTCCGGCCCCCTCGCAAGGCGATAGCCGCCCTCGGCCCCGCGCGCGCTATCGACGAGCCCGGCGCGGCGCAGCTTGGCGAACAATTGTTCGAGATAGGCGACCGAGAGGCCCTGGCGCCCCGCGATTTCCGGAAGCGAGACCGCGCCCGCCGCGCCATGGGCGGCAATGTCGGCCATCGCCTGCACGGCGTAGCGGCCTTTGGTGGTTAGCTTCATCGCCGCCCTGTTGCTGCGGCGCAACGCGCGGCGGGTAATTTCCGGGCGGGCGCCTGAGCTGTGGTAAACGCGCGGCAGACGCGGGGATTAGTGCCCGCGAACGCCGCTAGGCCTCGACATAAGAAACCCGACTAAAACAGTCAACTATCAGTTTGACGCCCCCCGATTGACGTCTCACGCCGACAGGAACCCCTAAAATGCCAGAAGTGATCTTTGCCGGCCCCGAAGGCCGCCTCGAAGGCCGTTATCAGCGCGGACAAGGCGAGAACCCGCCGCTGGCGCTGGTCTTACACCCGCACCCCCTTTTCGGCGGGTCGATGAACAACCGCGCCGTCTATGAACTCTACAACATGTTTTTGCGCCGCGGCTTTTCGGTGATGCGGTTCAACTTCCGCGGGGTCGGGCGCTCCGTCGGCGAATACGACCAGGGCCAGGGCGAACTGGCGGACGCGGCGACCGCGCTCGATTACCTGCAATCGCTGAACCCCAACGCGCCCTATGCGTGGGTCGCAGGGTTCTCGTTCGGGTCGTGGATCGGCATGCAGCTGTTGATGCGCCGGCCGGAAATTGTCGGCTTTATCTCGGTGTCGGCGTCGGCGAACCTGTTTGACTTCACGTTCCTCGCGCCGTGCCCGTCCTCGGGCATCGTCATCCACGGCGCCGACGACAAGGTCTGCCCGCCGGATGAAACGCGCATCATGGTTGAAAAGACCCGCACGCAAAAAGGCCGCAAGGTCGATTTCCAGATCATTCCGGGCGCGGACCATTTCTTCGAAGCGAAGATGGAAGACCTGATCGCCGCATCGGACGCCTATCTCGGCAAGCGCCTCGCCTATCCCGAGCCCGAAGGGCCGTATCTTGACTGATGAATTTACCCACCGAAAAATTAATACGGGGCAGCTTGCGGCGTTGACACAAAGCGTCAGGCTGTTTTTTGCCAGTTATTAATAGAAATTGGTCATTAAGGGGTCTCGTTACAGCGGATAGTATATGCGTTGGTTCTTCCTCGCTTGCGCGGCTATGTCAGTTTCAGCCTGCAGTTCCGGTAGCGTTTCTAGCGAACCTACTTACGCCCCGCCAACGCCGAGTGAGGCCATGGCGGCCTACAAGGCTGAAAACCAGCTCTTTGAAAGCGGCAACCAGAATCTCGCCAACGAGCTCGCGGCTAGAGGCTATACCAAGGATTTAAGCGAAGCCGAGCGGCAACAGATGCTGCAGTTTGCGCAATTGGCGGACCAAAGCAAACAAGAGGAAAACGCTGCCAAACCTCGCGTGATTGCGGTTAAACCTGTTGCGTGCGGGTGGGACCGCGGAAAACGAAAACTCTTTATTGGCAGCGGCGCGATTGAAAAATCGCTGCCAAGCGCAGGGCATTATTGCGACGTGCGAAACGTGCTTTCTGACGGCCAAGGCCGAGACGAACGCATGTTCTTCTTCAAGACCGAAGACGGCCGCTGGAGAGTCTACTTCCTTGATGAATATGCGAACGGCGCTCAGCTTCCGACTTTCTCCAAAATCGGCTCGCAGTAGTTTCTCAGTTATGAAATTCCGACCTGACGGCGCATGCAGCTCATCGGGACGAGCTTTTGCATAGGCTGTAGTTCGACTCGTGCTATCGTCTGCGCATGAGTAACGCCGAGGGCGATCCATGCTGGCGGGGCTATCGCGGTTCGCGCCGCGCCGCGTGATCAAACTGGCCGCGGCGCTGAAAGGCGTTGCGGGCTTTACCGGCGCTGGCGCTGTTCGTCACTGCGCATGGCCGGACGGCCACGCAACGCTCGACGCGGATCTTTTCGGCATCGCTGGCCTTAAAGCCGAGATCGTTGTGAAAGGCGACGCGGTTGGCGCAATCGCGTGCCGCGACGGCGTTGCGGCGGCGCGCCTCGACACGCGCACCGGCGCAGCGCTTACCGCGCTTCAACCCGGCGACATCATCGAGATCCGCCAGAACGGCGCCGTGATTCTCCGCGGCGCGCTCGCCAAACTTTAAGGCCTCTCGCTTTCGCGATAAAGCCGCCCCATCAGGCCCGCCATCACGCCATAGGTAAACAGCGTCCATAGCGCGCTGACGCCGACGCCGAGCGCAGCCCAGAAGAAAATGCCCGCCTGCAAGGGCGCAACGTCGTCGCCGCCGCCAAGGCGCGCCGCACTTTGCGCCGCGACGACGAGCCCCGTGAGCGCGCCGAGCGCCTGCCCCGCGACAAACAGCAGCAGCAACTGCGCTCCAAACAGCACAAGGCCGAGGAGCACAAACGCGAGCGCAAGGCGCAACAGGTCGAACCGCCGCGTGACGCGCAGCGTGCCGGCGAGCGCCATCGACCGGCGGCAGACCGCAACGCCCGCAAAGGGATAAACGCGCAAGCCAACAAACGCCGCGAGCGCCGCTGCGCCTGCGCCAAACAGAACGATCGACAAGCCGTCGGCGGTCATCGCCGGAACGGCGACGGCGCTTTCCGCCGCGGCGGCAGCGCCCGCCGCCGCACCGATAAATTGCGCATATCCCCACGCAACCGCGCCGTAATACGCCGCAACGCCCGCCCCGACGCCCAGCACGCGCCCCAGAAGGCCAATGCCCGCTTTTTTGTCCGCCAGCCGTGGCTGCACATGCGCGAGCAGCATCACGAACAAGGCGATCGCCAGCCCCGCCGCGCCAAGTCCCCAGACTTGCCAGCCATAGAGCCAACGCACGCCGAGCACGTCCGCGCCAAAGATCAACTCAATCGTATGCAGACTGTCCGTATCCGGAAAGGACGCATACGGCGTCGTCATCGCCTCGCCGATGAAGCCAAGGATCGACACGGTTGCGAGCGCGATCGGCGCGTAGACAACGATTGCAAAAACAACAGTCGATAACGCCCCGGCCGCCAGGAAACGCAGCTGGTCCGGCCCGAACGGCGCGCGGATCAGCCCTGGCGCCGGCCGCTCGCCAAGCCCCGCATAGCGGATCAGCGGCGCCATGAACGAAGTGACAAGAACCGCATTGATGACCAGCACAGCGGCCTCGATCGACCACGCCGCGACGGAATTGCCGGCAAGCCCCGCGCTCGCCGCCTGCTGCGCCAGCAACTGAACCTCGCCCCAGCGCGCGCCGGACGCTGCAACCCCGGAAAAGGAAATCGCCTCGCCATAGGCAAGCGACAGCCACAAGAACGCCGCCGCCATGTTGAAGACGAGCAGCAGCGAAACCGGCAGCCAGCCGACACGCGCAATCGTCTCAAACCGGCGCGCGCCAAAATTCAACGCCTCGCCAACGATCGAAGACACCTTGAGTGACATCGCCCCGAACCTTGCCCCAGCGCAAACCGGGCCCCCGCCCCTGATGCGCTGAAGAGAGGGTACAGGATTGCGGGGGGCGGGCAAGGCATCCTTGGATTTACGCCAGTCGCGACACCATGGGAGGCCCTCCACAGCACAGTCATCGATGGCTCCGAACACTCTTTCGGCTTGCGAGAGGGCTTGGGTTGAGAGTGGAGTGTCGCCAAAGGCGAATCTCTCCGTACACGGCCCCGCTTGCGGGAGCGGGGGAACAATGCCCTGCGGCGTATGCGATTGCCCTGTCCTCCCGGTGCGCTCGCGACGCTGTAAAAAGTTGGATCCCGGTTTGCCTTGGGCATCCGGGGTGATAGCGAAGGAGGAAGCGCGGGCGCATGGGCCCTAAAGCTCCGCTCCGCTTGGCTCCCAACAGCCGCCCCGGCAGCCCGCGCAGTGAGAGAGCGCCCGCAGCCGCCTTCGGCGACAGCTCCCCCGTTGAAGAAACGGGGGAGCGGAAGTTAGGCGGGCTCGCCAAATTCCGGTTAACCATCTATGCACCTGATTTTCTTGCGAAACAAAAATCCGTCCCCCTCCCTTGCGGAGGCCTTATGATGAGTGCGCCCGCCGGCTATCCGGCCCCCGGGCCAGTGAAGGATTATTCGGTGACCGGCCGGTCAGGAAATGACGCCATTATTTTTGCTCCCGCCATCCGCGCGCACGGGCCGCGCGAACATTTCGCGCGGGGCGCGAAAATGCGGAGTGTGCGGAAAAAATCGCTGGACCCCGCGGAAATCCTGCCTTTGTGCTCAGCGCGAAACGCCGCATCGTCCGCCGGGTGCGGATTACGGCACGCCTCTCCGCACTTTTCACGCAACCCGGGCGGGAGCGCATGACGGGACCAGTTCACATCATTGGCGCGGGGCTCGCGGGGTCGGAGGCTGCCTGGCAGGCGGCGCAGGCGGGCGCGCGCGTTATCCTGCACGAGATGCGCCCCGCGCGGATGACCGAGGCGCACCAGACGGGCGCTTGCGCCGAATTGGTCTGCTCGAACTCGTTCCGCTCCGACGACGTTGAAACGAACGCCGTCGGGCTCCTTCACGAAGAAATGCGCCGCGCGGGCTCGCTCATCATGGCGTGCGCCGACGCTCATCAGGTGCCGGCGGGCGGGGCGCTGGCCGTCGATCGCGAGGCGTTTGCAGCCGCCGTGACGGCGCGGCTCCACGCGCATCCGCGCATTGCGTTCGAGCCGGGCGAGATTGCCGGCTTGCCACCCGCGGACTGGGACAATGTCATCATCGCGACGGGGCCGCTGACGAGCCCTTTGCTCGCCTCCGCCGTACACGAACTGACCGGCGAGGACGCTTTGGCGTTCTTCGACGCCATCGCGCCGATTGTTTACAAGGAGACGATTGATTTCAGCGTCGCGTGGATGCAGTCGCGCTATAATAAAACCGGGCCCTCTGTCAGGGAATTGGGTGGAGACGGCGCGGATTATATCAACTGCCCGATGGACAAAGATCAGTATGCGGCTTTTTATGCGGCGCTGATGGCGGCGGAAAAGACGGGGTTCAAGGACTGGGAAAAGTCGACGCCCTATTTCGAGGCGTGCCTGCCCGTCGAGGTGATGGCCGAGCGCGGGTATGACACGCTGCGCTTCGGGCCAATGAAGCCCGTCGGGCTTGACGATCCGCGCACCGGCCGCTGGCCGCACGCCGTCGTGCAATTGCGCCAGGACAATGCGCTGGGCACGCTCTGGAACATGGTCGGCTTTCAGACGAAGCTGAAACACGGCGCCCAAGCGGACGTTTTCCGCCTCATCCCCGGCCTTGAGCGCGCGGAGTTCGCGCGGCTCGGCGGCATTCACCGCAACACGTTCCTGAATTCGCCCAAACTGCTCGACGCGTCGCTGCGCCTCAAGGCGCGCACGTCGTTGCGCTTTGCCGGACAGATCACGGGCGTTGAGGGCTATCTCGAAAGCGCCGCCATTGGCCTTCTCGCCGGGCGCTTTGCGGCGGAAGAGGGCGCCAGCGCGCCGCCGCGCACTACCGCGCTCGGTGCGCTTTTACATCACATTACACTCGGTCACATTTCCGGGAGCAAAACCGCGTTCCAGCCCATGAATGTCAATTTCGGCCTCTTTCCTGACATCGAAGAGCCAAGGCTAAATGCTGCCGGCCTCCCGGTCAAAGGCAAGGATCGCGGCCGTGAGCGCAAACGCGCGCTGTCACGCCGGGCGCTTTCCGACCTCGCGCCTTGGCTGAACGAACGCGCACAAGCTGCTGAATAAATTAAAAAAAGGCCG
>JBJXFO010000073.1:0-23548 GCA_046154725.1 Parvularculaceae bacterium
ACTTCACCGCGAATTCCCCGGCGGCGTTGAGATCAATCGACATCAGGACAATGTCGTCCGCCGGGCGACTGGAATCATTGGCGACGGGGGACCAGTTCGGCTGATCGAAGGCGCAGGTTTCAGCCGACGCGGGAAGCGCCAGCGCCGCTAAAGAGAGAGAGAGAGAGAGAAGCTTCATGGTGCCGATCCTTCATTTTTTCGGTTCGTTCAAAACGCAACGTCGTAGCACGTCTTTCTTGCAGGGCCAAAGGAAAGACGTGCATTTCGCCTTCGGCTCAATGCACCCTACGTGGTTTACTGCTTTAGCGCGTTGTGTTTCCGGTGTTCTTGATCTTCGGATCAATCACCACCGCCGACCCGTTACGCATGAGCTGGATCGAATATTCATACGCCTGCTGATCGTCTTCCTTGTCGACGAAGGAAAGCGTCGCGCCCGAGACGCTTGGCGCGTTGAACTCGGCCGGCCAGTTTGCTTGGCCGAAGACCGGGATGGGGGCCGTCGTCGAGTTCGGCGGGATGACGACGATCGCGACGGCTTGATAGGGGTCGGACGGGAAGGAATAGCCGGCGCCCGTCACCGTGTTGTCGAGATTGACGTTGATGGTGATGTCGCCGGGCGGGAAGCCTGTGAGGTCGACATTGCCTGCGGCGGCGAGATTGATGCCGCTGAGGCAGCTGCCACCACCCACCGCGCACGCGCCTTCGCTGACCGTGCCGAAGGCTGGCAGCCCGTTGGTCATGGTGACGGTGATATTGGCCGAGCCAATCGGCGCTGCATCGGCGACCGCGTCGATCATCGGCTCGACTTCCGGCTCGGCGACAGCCTCGACAACGGGCTCGGCCGCGATGGGCTCAGCCGGGGCGTCTTCCTTTTTCGCGCAGGCGCCCGCGATCAGAACTGATGACAGAATGACGATTGCGCGTGCCGAGACAGACGCTGAAAAACTGCGGATCATGGTTGTTCCCCTTATACTGGCGGGGTCCCGATTCAGGACGCCGCATGTTCTCCTTACCACCCTAAGCCGACGCATGCACGCGTATCTGTCGCGCGCAAAGGCCCCTTCCCTTCGCCCGAGGAACGGTGGACGGTCCTCTCTATGCCAAGCCCTATTCCCGCCCGCTTTGACCTTTCCACCGCGCGCCCCGGGCCGTTTCGCGGACCCGCCGCAGAAGTCTGGCGCGGCGTTTGCGCGGCGTACCTGAAGCTCTCCGGGTGGACGATGCGCGGCGACTGGCCGCGCGACATCCCTAAAATGGTGCTGATTGCCGCGCCGCACACGTCGAACTGGGACGGGATCAACATGCTCGCGGCCGCGGGCTATTACCGCGTGCCGCTGAAATGGATGGGCAAGAAAGAACTGACGCAAGGGCCGTTTGGCGGGATTGTCCGGTGGTTTGGCTGTGTGCCGGTTGACCGCAAGGGCGCCAGCGATCTTGTCAACCAGATGAAGGCGGCCTTTGCCGCATCGACGCACATGGTGCTCGCCATTGCGCCGGAGGCGACGCGCGCGGCGACGCGGGAATGGAAAACCGGGTTTTATTCAATCGCTGTCGGCGCGGGCGTCCCGCTGGTGATGAGCGTCCTCGACTATGGAACGAAAACGATAACGCTCGCCGGCGCGCTAATCCCCAGCGGCGATTACGAGGCGGATGTCGCACGGGTCAAGGCGCATTACGACGGCGCAAAGGGTTTGCGCGCCGGGCAGTTTGTGCATGGGGACGGCGAGCGCCCAAAGAGCTGACGCAGTTTTCGCTCTTTGGTTGCGCCCATTCGCGGCTCAAAGGTTGCAGCTTTGTCATCCTCTGATAGTCTTTTCCCCAGGCGTTTGACTTCTGAAGGTTGCACTGGCGGGGGCCGGATCATGATGACAAAAAACGGCGGGTTGGCCGCTGCGATGGCAGCGGCGTGCGCGTTCATCGCGCTGTGGGCAGGGGCAGCGCACGCGCAAGGCGACACGCCGCCATCCGAAATTGGCGCTGAAGAGACCACTGGCCAGAGCGACGCTGCCGATTACTTCGCGCGCGACGCGTTTCAGGCCGAGACGATCGCCTGCCCGTTCAAGGGCGCAGTCCAATACAAGCCGGGCGATGTCTCCTGCGGGCTTTTGTCAGTCCCGGAGAACCGCGAGAAGACACGCTCGCGCTTTATCAAGCTGCACTTCGTCAAGATCGCCGCGAAAAAACCAAAAGATTGGGATGCGGACAAAAACGGCGAATGGGCAAAGCGCGAAGACCCCATCATCTATTTGACCGGCGGCCCCGGCGCGCAGGTCATGGGCTATGTAAAGCGGCTGAAAGACCACGGGGTTCTCGATGCGCGCGATCTTTATATTCTTGAACAGCGCGGCATCGGCTTTTCGGCCGACTTCTGCCCGAAATACCGCCTCTTCGATCCCACCGTCGCCAACACCGGCGACTTCGACGCCTATGGCCGCGCGCAGCTTGCCGCGATGGATGCCTGCTTTGCAGCGGCGAAAGCCGAGCGCATCGATTTATCCGGGTACAACACAATCGAGAATGCGCGCGATGTCGAGGCGCTGCGCCGCGCGCTCGGGTTCCGGCAATGGAATGTCTGGGGCATTTCCTATGGCTCGATCCTTGGCCAGGCGTATCTGAAGCAGGATCCTGCCGGCATCAGGGCGGTCGTTCTCGACGCCATTGTGCCAATCGTTCCCGGCGCGCATTTCCAGCGCATCGGCACGCATTATCAGCGCGATCTCGATCTCCTCGACGCGGCGTGCGGCGCCGACGCGCTGTGCGCGCGCGCATTTCCCGATCTGCAAAAGCGCCTGAAAGCCGCAATCAACAAGGTAAAGTCGCAGCCGATCGCAATTGAAAATGCAATCGACACGGAACTTTTCCCATCCGGCAAGGCGTGGTTTTTCCACGACCTGATCGGCGGCATTCCCTTCACCGCATTGTATGAGCAGGACAATTACCCGACCCTTCCCGCACTCATTGACGCGATCGCGCGGCGGGTCGAGAAAGGCGATACCAAAGCGCTCCGTATCCTGACGGCTGGCGCAGGCGCCAGCGGGCCCGGCGGCTTTGGCATCAGCCAGGGAATGTACAACGCCATTGCCTGCAATGACGGCTGGGTCACGTATCTGCGTGAGGCGGTCGAGATTGACCAGCGCGCGCACCCCGAGCTTGCAGGCCTCTTTGGCGACCCGGCCCTGATCGACGACCAGATTGCCATGTGCAAGCGCCATGGCATGGCCCCAAGGCCCGCCGGACAATACGCCGCCGTCACAACCGGCATTCCGGCGATCATAGCGAATGGCGCGATGGACCCGATTACGCCGCCGCCGCTGGCGCAGATGATTGTTCCTGGCTTCTCGCGCGGGACCTATGTCGAGTTTCCGTATTCCGGGCACGGACCAACGCGGTCGGTCAAATGCGCGGGCGAATTCCTGACAAAATTCTTCGATGCGCCGGAGGCGGACGTCGACCGGACCTGCCCCGACAGCCTGAAGGCCCCGGATTTCTCCGGCAAGCTCTATCGCACCGACGCGCTTTTGCGCCTTGCGGCGATCGCCGCCGAAGACGAGAAGTTGCTTGCCGGGCCCATACTGCTCGCCGGCGCCTCGGGGCTTGTCCTTGTCGTCGCGCTTTTTATCTATGCGCTGGCCCCGATTGCGCGCCTCATCAATCGCGACATTCCGCCCCCGACGCTTGGCGCGCGCCCGCTGGCGTTTTTAACGGCGCTGCTTGGCGTGACTGCGCTTGGCGGCCTCGGCTATGCGGGCTACGCGACCTATGAGGCGAATGAGATGCTGTTCCTTGGCGGCCTTCTCGGCTGGGCGCGCTGGTTTGCCCTTGCCGGATTTGTCGCCGGGCTCGGCGGGCTTGGCGTCATCGCGCTGGCGGTCAGGGCAAGGCTCGTCCGCGATCTGCCGGTCGGCACGCTGACTGGCCTTATCCTGACCGGGTTGGCCGCAATTGGCCTTGCCGGGTTCTTCCTGATGAACGGCTTCATGCCCATATAGTGAAGGTGATGACGCGCGGCCGCGCTTGAACGAATATTGCAATAGGCCCCGCAGGTCCGCTAGCTCTTCTGTTAGAGAGCGGTTCATCGGCGCCGCTGGCCCAAATCGGGGCAATCGCCAACCGTTGAGGAGAAGACTTGATGGCGACCGCCGAACCCGAGCGCATTGTTGATCGCGGACCCTATCCCATCGATCCGCGCCTCGCGGCGCTTGGCGTTGCCGTTATCGGCCTCGGCGTCCTGTTTTGGGAAGCGGCCGGCAATCTGTGGATGCGGTGGGGCCAGCAACAGGAATTGTCGCACAGCTATTTCATTCCGGCGATCTCGCTGTACCTGATCTGGCTCAACCGGGCGACGGTCGCCAAAAGCCTCGGCAGCCCGTCCTTCGCGGGCGTTGCGATCATCGCGGGCGCGCTCGGACTGTTGCTGCTGGGGCAGCTGACGAGCATTTTCCTGTTCCAGCATATCGGCATCGTCGTCGCGATTGCGGGGCTTGTCGCGGCGTTCGGCGGATTGTCGCTCCTGCGCACCGTGGCGGCGCCGGTTGCGTTTCTGTTTTTCGCAGTGCCGCCGCCCTATTGGGTGATCACCGTCCTGTCGCTCAATTTCCAGCAGATGTCGTCGATCCTTGGCGTCGCGATGGTCGAGCTGATGGGCATTCCGGTGCATCTGTCCGGCAACATTATCGATCTCGGCGATTATCGCCTGCAGGTTGCCGAAGCGTGCAGCGGGCTGCGCTATCTGTTTCCGTTTTTGAGCCTCGGCGTCATGGCCGCCTATATGTATCGCGGCCCCCTCTGGCAGCGCGCGGTCATCGTGCTGGCGACTGTGCCGATCACCATCGTCATGAACAGCGTCAGGATCGCCGTCACTGCGGCGCTCGTGCAGGCGTATGGGTCGGAACAGGCCGAGGGCGCGTTGCATTTCTTTGAAGGCTGGGTTGTTTTCCTGTTCTGCCTTGCCGCGCTGTTCGGGGTCATCGCCATTCTGGCGCGCATCGCCAAGCCGCGCGTCAATCCGCTCGACGCGCTGACGACGCCGGACCTGCCGCTGACGCAGCCGCGCGCCGGCGGGTCGTCGCTGTTGCCGGTCGCGGGGGGCGCACTCGCGCTGATCGTTGCGGGCTGGGGCCTGTCGCAGGCGGCAACCGTTGAATCGCTGATCACGCCCGAGCGGAAAGATTTTGACGGCGTCGTCGCCGAGTTCGGCGAAGACTGGACGAAGGACATACGCCCGATCGACCCGACCGTTGCCGAAGTTCTGGGGGCTGACGATACGATCGTCGTCAATCTCTCCTCGCCTGAAGGCGAGTATTTCAACCTCTATATGGCGTATCTCGACGCACAGCGCGACGGGCGGTCGTGGCACAGCCCGCGCCAGTGCATTCCGGGCGGCGGCTGGAAGATTGCGCGCCACACCATCGTCAAGACGAAGACCAGCGAAGGAAGCCCGTTCAGCTATAACCGCATGATTATCGAAAATCGCGACAGCCGGCAGCTTGTCTATTACTGGTACGACCAGCGCGGACGCAAAGTCGCGAACGAGTTTGTCATGAAAATGTGGCTGATCATCGACGCTGTGACACGCAAACGCTCCGACGGCGCGATGGTCAGACTGATCACGCCGATTACGCCGTCGATGACGCTTGAGGAGGGAGACGCCAAGCTGCAAGCAATGCAGACGCGCCTTCAGACATTCCTTCCCGCCTATGTTCCGGAATAATCATCCCCTCGCCAGCCGATGAAGCTGACGGTCGGCATTCTCGCCCACAATGAAGAGCGCGCGATTGCCGCAACGATTGCGTCGCTCTCGGCGCAGTCAATCTTCACTGACGCCGGCGTTGATGCACAGGCAATTGTTGTCGCGAACGGCTGTTCGGACCGCACAGCCGAGACCGCGCGCGAGGCGCTCGCCAGCGCGCAAGTTCGCGATGCAACGGTTGTGGAGCTTGCCGAGCCCGGCAAGGCGAATGCGTGGAACGTCCTGATCCACGAGGCGTCGCGCCGGGACACGGATTTCTTTATCCTGCTTGATGCCGATATCGAGTTTGCGTTGCCCGATACGATCCGCCAGCTGATCGATTTCCTGCTGGCGAACCCTGAAACGATGGTTGCCGCCGACCAGCCGATGAAGAAATTCGCAGGCGCCGCAGGGCCGATGCGCACGCTGATCCGCGCGTTGCAAAAGACCGGCAGCGACGGCGACCACGCGCTGAGCGGCCAGCTCTATGCGGCGCGCGCCAGCGCGCTGCGCGCGGTCATCATGCCGGCGGGGATTGTTGTGGAGGACGGGTTTTTGCGGGCGATGATCCTGACCCGGAGCTTTTCAGCGCCGGAAGACTTCGCACGCCTTCGCCGCGCCCCGGGCGCTGCGCATTACTATCAGCCCTATGAGACCCTGCGTGCGATTTTCCGCTATGAACGCCGCCAGGCTGCGGGAACAGCGATCAACCGGTTTGTCTACGATGAGTTTGCGGAGTGGCGCGCGCGCGGGATCGAGATCGTAGGCGAGATCCGGCGCCGCAATCGCGACGACAAGGGCTGGGTCGAACAGCTGATCGCCGCCCGCGCCGGCGCTGCGCGCGAACTGCTCATTCCAAAAACCTATGTTTTCAGGCGCCTGCGGCGGCGGCCAGGGTTTTCGCCGGCGCGATTTTTAAAGCTGCCGATGGTCTGGCTCGCGGTTGTCTACGACATGATTGTTGCGCGCGCGGCCGACCGCGAGTTACGCCAGCGCAGCGCATCTCCGCGGGCATCACATTGGGACGCCATTCGAACCGGATAAGCGTCCGCAGGCCTATTCTTCGCCGATGTCCTCGGCGGGGTCTTCTTCCTCCGCGTCATCAAGATTGATGACGCCGATGCGATTGGAATACACCGCCTCGCCTCGCCCTTCGGGCACCGCCTTGAAAATAACGCCGCCCATGTCCGAGCGCCGCTTGATACGAACGCTCGCGGTCGCTTCGCCATTGGCGTCCGCTCTTGCGGTTGCGACTTCCCTCATGCGGTCCGCCGGATCGCCGCTTTCTGTGTCAAGAGTGGCGCCGCTGTAGAACGTGACGTCCGTTCCGGGCTCGGCCCGCGCGGTGACGCGAACACGGTCGCCGACACGCACTGCCGCCTTGTCGACAACGAGATCGGCGCCGTCCGGGTTGGCGCTGGCGCGGCCCGCAAAGGGCCGTGTCGGGCGCAGCGTATAGGGCGCGTGACGCGCGGCGGCATCGAGGTTGCCGCCGGACGAAATGCCGCGCCCGGCGCTCGCATAGCCTTGCCATTCGGCCGGAGAATACGGCGCAGGGTTTGCCGACGCCGCACCAGCTGACGCGGGGGATGATGCCGCGGCGACGGGCTTTCTCAGCACCTGACCCGCCGACAAAGGCGTCGTCCAGCTGACGTCGGGGTTGGAATTGGCGAGCGACGCTGCCGAAACGTTGAGGCGATAAGCAACCGAGGAGAGCGTGTCGCCGTCTTTCACTTCATAGAGCTCAGCAAGCGCGTTCGATGCGGCAAAAGTCCCTCGCGGCGAAACCTTGCCGCCCGGGATTTCAATCGTCACCACACGCTCCGCATACGAAATATTCGCGACATCGGGGTTGAACGCGACCAGCGTTTCGAGCGGCACGTCGCAAAGATCGGCGACATCGATCAGCGTCTCGGCTGCGGACGGTTCGATGAACCGCTCGCACCGGCCGTCGAGCGCTTCGGCTTCCGCACGCGTATAAAGCTGATGCGCGCGCCGCGCGCCGTCGATCCCCTCATAGGAGACCAGTTCGAACGGCGTTCCGTTTGCTGAACGTTGCTGCGGGGCAAATTGCGCCGCGCGAATGTCGGCAGCGTAAAGCTGTTCGGCGCCGGTGTAATACGCGGCGTCATAGGGATCGCGGCCCGCGGTATCATAGGACGTCGCGCAACCCGCGAGCGCTGCTGCGCCGCCCGCCAAAACCAAAACTGTCCGCGTCATAACTGAACTCCCCTGGCGCCATGCCCCGGCGGCCTGTGTTGGACCGACTCTTATATTAACCATTTTTTCGCGCCGCGCACCCCATGAAAGGCGTGGCGCGAGGGCCACACGGGCGATGGCCGCGCCCGGCAGCGGGCCGCTTGAACCCCGAGCGCTACAGATGTAGCATTCGTGATGTTCTGAGACGTGCTTGCCAACTAACAGGCCATGGAGGTCCCCGATGTGCTATTTTCTGCTCGCTGCAACCCTGATCCTTTTGCCGGGCACGGCGCTGGCCTCGACCTTCGATCTGAGCCTCGATGAGGCCAATGGCGAGCGGACCGTCGTTGTGGCGCGGCCGAACGGGGGCGTCTTTTCGGTCGCCATTGGAGGCAAGGATCTCACCGTGCTTACCGGCGAAGACGCCGACCGCGCCCGCGCCCTGCTCAAAAAAGTCGAGACGCCTGGCGACGAGGCGGCGGATGACGGCGCCCTTCGCAAAAAGAAAATCGTCATCCACAAAATGTCGGTCGACGACGAAAGCGCTGACGCGCCTGCGGAGGGCGGCGGCGAGGTTGAGGTTCGCATCCTCCGGAAAAGCCAATCCGGCCCACGCGAGGAAAGCGGTTTGCCGGATAGCGACACGCTGCTGACGGACCCGCAGCCTAAAGACCCGGAGCGCACGGACATGCGCCAGCGCGTGCTGCGCCTGATCGGCGCCGATGCGGCCGAAGCGATCAAGTTCATTGACGACACGCAAGGCCTCGACGCCGGCGAAAAGGCCGCAATGAAAGCGGCTGTCGGCCTTTGACGGCCGCACTCACGCGCAAGCGCTGAGGGTTGCGCCGGCGCTGCAACATGGCGCAGGAAGAGCGCGCCAGTGAGGGCCGGACGCTCATCATTTCATGGACGCGCTGTTTGGGACATTTCTTGCGGCGTTCGTGACGCTCTTCATCGTCATTGATCCCATTTTGGTGACGCCGATTTTCGCCTCGCTGACGAAAGACGAGACACCGCGCGCGCGGCTTCGCATCGCCTTCATGGCGGCGGTCTATTCGATCGGCATTCTCGCGACCTTCGGCTTTGTCGGAAACTCCGTTCTCGAACATATGGGCGTGCAGCTGCCGGCTTTTCGCGCGGCGATGGGCATCATCCTGTTCTTCATGGGCTTCCGGATGTTCTTCGATCCCGAAAGCGAGACGCAGGCGAAAACGCCGGGGCCCAAAGCCTCCTCGCGCGAGAACATCGCTTTCTTTCCGCTCGCGATTCCGATGCTGGCGGGGCCGGGCGCGATCGCGACGATCATGCTGCTGATGGGCCCCGGCGCGAGCCTCGTTCAGAAATCGTCGGCGCTGATAGCCTCCGCGCTTGTCCTTGCGATCGGCGTTCTGATGATGGCGTTCGCGAGCCGCATTGGCGATGCACTCGGGCGCACCGGCATGAACGCCATTACCCGCATCCTCGGCATGCTGCTGATGGCGCTCGCGACGCAATACGTCTTCGACGGCGTCCGCGTCGGCATTCTAGAGCGCGTCAGCTAGAGCTTCAGTCGTTCCACAGGAAACGCCCGTTATGCGTGCGGAGCCAGCCGCGCTTCGATCTCACCCGGCCTGCCGATCGAGGAATAGGCAAAGCCATGCTCGCCCATCTGCTGCGGCCGATAGACGTTTCTGAGATCGACAAACACGGGAGCTTTCAAAAGTTCTTTGACGCGGCGAAGATCAAGCGCCCGAAACTCGTCCCATTCCGTCAGCAGCACAACGCCGTCCGCCCCATCCATCGCGTGATAGGGCCCGTCGCAATAGACCACGCCCGAAAAGTGCTTTTTCGCCTCTTCCATTCCAGCCGGATCGAAAGCGCGCACGCTTGCACCCGCCGCTTGCAGCGCCGGCACAATGTCGAGCGACGGGCTGTCGCGCATATCGTCCGTGTTCGGCTTGAAGGTCAGCCCGAGGATCGCCACCGTCTTGCCGGAAACCGAGCCGCCGCACGCGGCAATCACGCGCTCGGCCATCTGTTTCTTGCGACGGTCGTTGATATCGACAACCGCCTCGACAATTTTGGTCGGGGCGCCGGCCGCTTGCGCGGTTCGGACCAGCGCCAGCGTATCTTTTGGAAAGCACGATCCGCCATAGCCCGGGCCCGCATGCAGGAACTTGCCGCCGATGCGCCCGTCAAGGCCGATGCCGCGCGCAACCTCTTGCACATTCGCGCCAACTTTCTCGCAGAGATCCGCGATCTCGTTGATGAAGGTGATCTTCGTCGCGAGGAACGCGTTGGCCGCGTACTTGATCAATTCCGACGTCGCGCGGTTCGTAAAGACAATCGGCGTTTCGTTGATGAACAGCGGACGATAGAGATCGCGCATCACTTCGCGCGCGCGCTCGTCCTCGGCGCCGACAACGATGCGGTCAGGGCGCTTGAAGTCTTCGATCGCCGCGCCTTCGCGCAGGAATTCAGGGTTCGAAACAACCGAGAACTGCGCGTCGGGGCGAACGCGGCGGATAATTGCCTCGACCTCGCCGCCGGTGCCGACCGGCACCGTCGATTTCGTCACAACGACCGTATAGCCCTTCATCGCGCGGGCGATTTCCTCGGCCGCAGCATAGACATAAGTGAGGTCGGCAAAGCCGTCGCCGCGCCGCGACGGCGTGCCGACGGCGATGAAGACAGCTTCGGCGTCGGGCGTTGCCGCGGTCAGGTCGGTCGTAAAGGCGAGACGGCCAGCCGCGACGTTCTCGGCCACCAGCGCGTCGAGCCCCGGTTCAAAAATAGGAATTTCGCCGCGCTCGAGGCGATCGATCTTGCCGGCGTCCTTGTCGACGCAGATGACGTCATGACCGAAATGGGCAAAACATGCCCCCGAAACGAGCCCGACATAGCCGGTGCCAACAATCGCTACACGCATGATAACTCCCCGCCCGGCCGCAGCCGGATCGCTTTATGACGCCATACCTTTGCGCCATCTGACTGCAACACTTGCGCCGGAACCCCCGGGGGGGCGCGGCGGCCGGTCTTTAGCCTTAATGCGCGTTCTTTGGGAAGAGCACCGCGGCAAAGGTCAGCACCATGATCTTGAAATCGAACCACAGCGACCACGTGTCGATATATTCAAGATCGAAGCGGACGCGCTCGGCCATATGCTCGCGCTCTGACGTTTCGCCGCGCCAGCCATTGACCTGCGCCCAGCCGGTCATCCCCGGCTTCATCTTGTGGCGGCCGGAGTAATTCTGGACGGTCTGCGCATATTGATGGTTGTGCGCGAGCGCGTGCGGGCGAGGGCCGACGAGGGACATGTCGCCCTTCAGCACATTGAAGATCTGCGGCAATTCGTCGAGGCTGTAGCGGCGCAGGAACGCGCCGAGCGGCGTGACGCGCGGATCGTGGCGCGTCGCCTGGACAACCGTATCCCCGTCTTCAGCGACCGTCATTGTGCGGAACTTGTATATGCGAAAAACCTTGTGGTTGAAGCCGTGGCGCTGCTGCGTAAAGAAGATTGGCCCCTTGCCCTCAAGCCTGATCGCAATGGCGATCGCGAGGATCAGGGGCGACAACAGAAGGAACGCCGGCAGGCCGACCGCGTAATCCTCGATCGTCTTCAGGACGCCGCCCCAGCCTTCAAGCGGGCGGCGGTACAAGGTCAGCATCGGCGCGCCGCCAATGCGCACGATCTCGCCGCCATTGTGGTCGAGCCAATGAACATTGGGGCAAATGGCGAGCGTCACCGGCAGCAGCGACAGGCGATTGATGAGCGCGCTCATCTGCTTTTGCGACGAACGCGGCAGCGCGATGACAATGTCATCGATCTGACCCTTGCGCGCCGCATGCTCAAGATCGTTGAGGTTGCCGGCCGGGCGCAAGGCGACGGCGGGCGCATCGTCAGGGCCTGCCGCATAGATGCCGACAATCGAAATGGCGCGTTCAGGATCGGCGGCATGGTCGGCAAACCGGGCGGCCGCTTCTGTCGCGCCGACAATTGCCACGCGCCGCGAAAAGACGCCGCCATCTCGGACCGCCCGGCGCAGCACCGACGCCGCGAGGACGCGGGCGCCAACGAGGTACACCGCAACAACGCCTGTCCACGCAAACAGCCATGAGCGCGAGAACTGCTCCGACATCTTCAAGGCAAAGCCGAAGGCGATCAGGCCGAGGACCATCAGCGCCCAGCGCGCAACGACCGCGCGCATCGCGCGGCTCGACGACCGCAACGCCTCGAACTCATAGAATCCGTCGCGCCGGAGGAGCGAGGTCAGGCCCGTCGCGCCAACGATGCCGACGGCGGCGTACGCTTGCCAGTCGTATTCGATCTGCCGGAAAAAGAGATGATAAACGTGCGCGACGCCGACAGAGGCTGCAATAATCGCGATAAAATCGGAAAAATGCACAAGATCGCCGTAAAGCGCCCGGGAAAACGGCGAACGGCGTCTTGCTTCGACGGGTTCTATGCCGTCGATAAATTCCGGCGCGTCACTCAACCCAAACTCGGCCACCAGACAGGCGCTCCCTCGGCTATCGCCCGCGCGGTGTGTCGTAGCATGCTAACCAACAATAATCAGTAAGCCCCCCGGCAATCTCCGGAATAATTTTTTGCAACGCAACACGGCGGCCATTCGCCTCAGGGCGTTACGAGACCCTGGCCGGAAAGAAGGGGGCTGGACCGGGCGAGCGTTCTGTGGCGTGAAGATTGCGCATCGCTTTTCCGGATCGTGCGCCGTGCCGGGTGGCCGGGCCTCGGCGCTGCGCTTGAACAAGGTCTTTGTCGCGTGTCGAAGCAGTTTGCGACCTTTTATGTCTCATGGCGGGACTCGAAGAAGCGGCCGTTCTTTCTCGACGGCAGCGAGGCCGATCTCGGCCGCGCTGCCGCGGACGCGCTCGAGTTGAAACTGAACGAGCTTGCCGAAGGCGGCTGGATCGTCGATCGCATTGTCGCCGCGACCGGCATCACCCCGCGCCAGACCGCCGCCTTTACGATCATCGCCTTCAAATAGCGCCGCGGCCGTGACGGCCCGGATGCCAAAAACGGATCCCCGGAAAGACCTTGATGCTCAATGATCGTGACAGCGTTCTCATGCTGGAGATGGAGCGCCTCGCGCTGGAGGCGGGCGCCAAGGCGATGGCGATTTACGCCGGCAACTTTGCCGTTGACGCCAAAAGCGACGCCTCGCCCGTCACCGAAGCCGACCGCCTTGGCGAGGCGATCATCGTCGCAGGCCTGTCGCGGCTAGCCCCGGAGATCCCGATCCTTGCCGAGGAGGCCGCCGCCGGCGGCGTCATTCCGGAGCTTGGCGACGAGTTTTTTCTCGTCGATCCGCTCGACGGCACCAAGGAGTTCATCACCAAAACGGGCGAGTTCACCGTAAACATCGCGCTGGTGCGCGGCGGCGCGGCCGTGCTCGGAATTGTCTACGCCCCGGCGATCGGCAAGCTCTATACAGGCGCGCGCGGGCGCGGCGCCTCTTTAAAGCTGACGGGGTCTGGCGCGCCGGCATCAACCATCCGCGCGCGCAATTGCCCCGAAGCGGGCCTCGTTGCCGTCGCCAGCCGCAGTCACCGCTCGCCGGAAACGGACGCGTTTCTCAGCACACTGAATGTCGCCGAGTTCGCCGCGGCAGGCTCGTCCTTGAAATTCTGCCTCATCGCCGAAGGCCTTGCCGACGTCTATCCCCGCCTTGGCCGCACAATGGAATGGGACACCGGCGCCGGCCAGGCCGTGCTGGAAGCGGCCGGCGGGCGCGTGATCGAATTTGGGACGCAAACCGCGCTCGGCTATGGAAAGCGCGAGCGCGGATTCGATAATCCCTACTTCATCGCCTGGGGCGCTTAAGCCGTCAGGACCTTCTGCCGCTGACGCGCCGCCAAAACGCCTGCGCCGGCAAGGAACAACCAGGCGGCTGCCGGAAGCGGGATCGGGTTGACGCCCTCGAGATTGCCGCGCAATTCGCCGCTCGGAATCTCCGCTGAGTGGATGTTTGTGTATCCAAGACCGTTCGCGAGACCCATTAAAAGGGCCGCCATCGCGCTCGACGCCGTGCCGCCATTCGCCGCCAGAAACGCGGCGTTGTAGGTTCCAGCGGCCGCCAAATCGACAATCTGGTCGATCGATCCCATCGGTGACGGCATTGCCGGCAGGAAGGCGCCAAAACCGATCGCGACACCGGCGTTTGCTGTCGTCGCCGCGCAACAGTGAAGATGCGCATCGACGGTGTTCGACGTCAGGCCCGACCACATCGCTTCAAACCGCAGCGTGCTCGCGGTCGTATCGACCGTGATTGTCGTTGTTCCGGTTCCGGCCGAACTGTTCGGCGGGTTTTCGTTCGCGCCCGATAGCGCCGCGCTGTAGGCGATGATTGCCGCCGACGCGGCGACCGGCGCAAGCAAAGACACAAACCCTGCAAGCAGGGCAATAACGGATCTCATGGCGGCACTCTCCTCAATCTACCGCCCCCCAAGGAGAGAGCCTGCACGTCGATCGCGACAGTTTCATTTAAATTAGCGGTAACGAATGAGGCCACATCGGCAACACCGGCAACCGTAAAACGGAAAACGGCGGCCCTCGGGCCGCCGCTTCCTCTCTCCCATCGCCCCCGATTGATTTAGAAGCGGAACCGCGCCGTCACGCCGAAGGTGCGCGGCTGATTGACGTGGAACCCGAGACGCGCCCGGCCGCCGCGTTCGCGGTCGAAGGCGAGCAGCGCGTTTTCATCCGTCAGGTTGTTGATATAGCCAAGCAAAGACCATTGCTCGAAATCTATGCCGGCCGTCAGGTTGACGAGCTGATAGTCGGGCAGTTCGAGATCGACGACCGTTGCATCCGCGCCCGTCGCCCCGCCGAAGGGAAGACCCGAGACAAAGCTGCGCGGGTTGTTTTCCTGGTCGGACGGCTGCGTGAAGCGGCTGCCGACATGCTGGAACGTCGCCGCGACGAACGCTTCGTGTGAGCCGATATCAAACGTGTAGGTGCCGGTCGCCGCGACCTGGAACTGCGGCACCGAGGCGAGACGGTTGCCTTCACGCAGGCCTGCCAGAACATTTCCCGACCCATCGACGACGGTCGAGTCGAATTCAGATTCGAGCCAGGTTCCCGCAAGCGACAGCGCGAGACCCGACACGGGCTCGTAGCCAAGCTCCCACTCGACGCCGAGCGTTGTTGCATCCGGCACGTTGAACGTGATGCGCGACGAGCACGAGCCCGCGTCGAGCGTCACTTGCAGGTTCTTCACGTCGTTGTAGAAGCCGGCAACGTTCGCGGTAAACGGCCCGCTCTTGTACTTGACGCCGCCTTCGTAGTTCCACAGCGTTTCGTCGTCATAGTCTTGGAAGCCGCCGAAAATCGACAGGTCGGACGGCGTGCAGAGCGGCGTGTTCAAGGGGTCGTTGACGCCGCCAAGGCGGAAGCCTTTGGAGGCTTGCGCATTGACGCTGAGCGCGTCGCTCACGTCATAGCTGAGGATGAAGCGCGGCGAAAAGCCGTTCGAGGATGTCGTATCGACAACGCCCGCGTCGCCATTGGCGAACAGGCCGCCGGTCGTGATGATGCGCGTTTCCTCAAAGTCGTAATAGCGCGTGCCGGCAGTCAGATTGAGGCGATCGGTAATCGACAGCGTGCCTTCGGCAAACACCGCAAACTGCTGAATGTCATACGGCAAGTCCGAGTTGAACGGCGAGTCGGCGCCAAAGCCGTTGGCGACCGCGGCGGAGGTGCCGGCCCCGAGCGTTGCATCTGTAAACGCGTCATAGCCGGGTGTTGGCAAACGCTGCGTGTAGTCGCGATCGATTTCCGAATAGAAGCCGCCGAGCAGCCATTCGAGCCGCCCTTCATAATCCGAAGCGATGCGCGCTTCCTGCGTGAAGGTTTCAAGCTCCGTGCGGTCAACGAGATTTGACGGCAGCAACACGGCCGCGTCCGGATAGCCAAGATCGACCGACACCGACCCGGTGAGCGCCGACGCATCGCGGCTGACAAGGATGTCGCGGTTGGTGAAGCTTGTGATGGAAGTGAAGACGAGCGGGCCCGCATCCCATTCAGCCGTCAGGTCGCCGATCGAGGTCTGGTCGCGGAACTGTTCGTCGAGCAAAAGGAATTGTTCCTGCTCGGCAAACGTCACTGCGGGCCGTGTCGTCGTGAATGGATTGGCGAAGAGGTTGAAAACCTCCTGCCGGTTAAAGCCGTCGACGTCGACGTCCTGATAGACAAAGCGCGGCGTGATCGTGAGATTTTCCGTCGGCTCCCAGCGCAGCGCCGCGCGGAAGCCGGCGCGCTGGCCGCCATTGACGTCTTCGGTGCGGCCGCCGCCTTCGCGCAGCGCATCGATAAATCCGGCGTATTCGGTCCAGTAGCCGACGAGGCGGAACGCCGCCTTGTCGCCGAGCGGCACGTTGATGACGCCCTTGCCATGGCCGCCGACGCCGCCGCCGTCGATCAGGTTGACGTTGCCTTCAATAAGGCCCGACGTCTCGCCAAGTTCCGGCTGGTTGGTTATGTAGCGGATGGTGCCGCCAATCGAGCCCGAGCCGAACAGCGTGCCCTGCGGGCCGCGCAAGGTTTCAACGCGGTTCAGATCGAAGAGGTCGAGATCAGGCGTGAACAGCGACAGCGAGATCACCGATTCGTCGAGATAGATGCCGACCTGTTCCTTGACGCCCGGCTGGTCGCGCACGATCTGACCGGCGGATACGCCGCGCAGGCCGACCTGACTCTGGCCCGGCCCGAGGTTCTGGATCGACAGGCCAGCGACGTTGCGCGACAGGTCTTCGAGGTTTTGCGAACCGGTTTTGAGAATATCGTCTTGCGTCTGCGCATTGACCGAGAACGGCACGTCCTGAAGCGACTGCGCGCGCTTCGTTGCCGTGACGATGATTTCGTCACTGTCGTCCTGCGCGTAGGCCGTCCCGGCGGTCAGCGCGAGCGCGGCGGCCGAACCCAATAGCGCGATCGTAGTTTTCCTCATTGCCCAATCTCCCTGATGTTTCGCGTTCCTCAGCGTTAACCATCAGCAGACCATGGATTCTTTGCTGGCCGCCAGCACCGCGCGCTCAGTGCGGGTGCATTATCCGGCGCTTGTGGACGGCGGACCACACAGGATGCGCGCCGAAAGACTGGTCTTGGCGCAAACGGCCAAACATGCGCAATCTTCGGCTATTGCGCGGTCCCGAACGGCGTTTGTAAATTCGTGCCGCGCCGCACCCAGACGTCCCATTGCGCGGTTTGCTCGACCCGCCGGAATTCCGTGTAGAGCAACGCTTCGGATTTGCCCCTGAACGCGCCGCCGCCGGCGTCGAGGTCAAAGCGGGGCACCAGCACAATCTTGGCCCGCGCGGCGGCCGCCTTGCCGTCAGTCGAGCAATCGCGGCGGCCGGCGATCACACAGGCAATATCGCCGCGCGTGAGGATCGAGACTTCAAGGCCTTCCGCGCCAAACGCGCGCATGCGCTCGCCAGCGGCAAGCAGCATTGCCGACTGATCTGCGGGCGCCAGCGGAAAGAGGGCGCGGGCTTCAGCGCTGGCAAACCGGCCTTCGTCGATCCAGCGCGCAAGTGTCGGCTCCGGTTCCTGCACGATGGCGAAAGCCTCGCGGATCGCGGCGGGCGCCACCCCTGCCGCGCGCGCCTGACGAACGAATTGCTCCGCAGACTGTGCAATAACGGCAAGCCCCAAGGTCAGCGCCAGCAAGCCCGCAGCGCCCGATACTGCAATCGACGCACGATCGTGCGCGCGAAAGACGCCGTCATAAAAGGGCGAGGCCGTCGAAAAGACGGCGATACCCGCTGCAAAGACGAAAACGATTGCGGCGTCTGCGCCAGCAATGCGCGCGCCCGCCCAGGCGATGAACACAAATCCGATTGCCGCGCCCGCGTTCCGTCGATGCTCGCGGCCGCCAAACACAAAACCGATGAAAATAACCAGCACGCACCCGACCGCCAGCGCCGCGCTGTCGAAGACGCGCGCATGGCCGGTCGTTGAAAACGCGCTGGCAAGCGTTTGCGAAACGCTGAGCGCGCGCGCGGCCGAGACGCCCGGCAACAGCGCTTCACCAAGCGCAACCAGCCCGCACGCCATCGCCAGCGCGCATCCATAGCGAATGAGGCCGCGCCCGCCCGACAGAAACGGGCACGCGGACAAGGCAATGACGCCGAACAGCGCAAGGACCGCGTCGCTCATCCACAAGGCGACAAGGATTGCGCCGGCGAGCGCGCCTTCAACGGCGGCGCGGCGCGAGATATTGTCCGCTGGCGCACAAATGAAGCTGGCGGTGACCGCCATCAGCAGCGCCAAGGACGCTTCTGCCGGACCTGAAAACGGCGCGGCGACGAAAGCGGCCAGACACGCGGTCAGGACGGCGGCCTGCGCCGCGGAGACCCTTGCCGCCGCAACGCTCGCAAACGCGAGCGCCGCCAGCAAAGCGGCAATCGCCTTGGCGCCAAGATGGATGCGGCCGGGCGCCTCGAAGAAAAAATCGGCGGCAAGGAGCAAAGACAGATAAAACGGCGACGATACGGCCGCGACCGGCGCTGCCCCTGACGCCATCGCCCGCGCCTCGGCGATCGGCGCGAGGAGGTCCGCGGTTTGCGAAACTGTCAACAGCGCCGGAGCGATCAGCGCAGCGATGACCGCCGGCAGAGCCGCGCCAAGTGCAATAAGCATCGATGTGCGCGGGTCGCGCCACGCATAAAGCGCCATCGTCGCGGCGCGCGCGGCCGGCGCCGGCGCATGCCATTGGGGCGCGATCGCATCACCGGATTGACGCTCAGCCGCATGCGCCATGATTGGCAAAGTCCCGTCCCGTTTTGGGCGCGCCGGTCAGCAGACGCCATGAAGTCAGGGTGCGAACCGCAAGAAGCTTGCCCGGCGCTTGATTCAGGCGCCGATGTATTTACCCTGCTGTCCTTGCCTGTCGGGGAGCGTGTCATGCGATCGGTCACTGCGCTGGTTTTCGCCGTTTTTCTCTCCGCGCAGCCGGCGCTCGCGGATTACAAGGCGGACTACAAATCCTATCTGGCCGCGCTGGAGGCTGGCGATCTTGCTGCGGCCGGCGAGGCGGGCGAGCGCGCCTGGCGCGCGGCGGAGACCGAACTCGGCGACCACAAGACGACCGCCATCCTCGCGTTCAACTTCGCCAACACCGTTGCCGCGCAGAACCCGGCGAAGGCGATAGAAGCGTATGAACGCGCGCTGGCGCTTGTCGATCGCGGCGTTAGCGACCTGTCGCAAGGCGAAGTGGAGATTGCACTCCTCGGCAGCCGGTTCGACCGCGATCCCTCCGCCAGCGCAGCCCGCGCGCTACGCGAGGCGCTCGACCGATACCGGACGGCCGGCGAACCGGCGACGGACCGCACCGTTGCGGGCTGGCGACGTCTCGCGCTGAGCGAACTTGGCGGGCGGTCCAGGAACCCCACGCTCGACGAAGTCGATGGCTATCTGGGCGAAGCGGAGCGAATGGCGCCGCCCGACAAACGCCGCCTTGCCGAGGCACAGGTCGTCGCTGGCGTCGGCCGCATTGCTGGCGCCAAGCGCTCGGACCGGGATATCGCCGAAGCCGTGGTTTTGTTTGATCGCGCCATCGCGCAGTTCCCGCCACAAGCGGGCATCGACAGTTTCGATCCGCTGCTGGCGACTGCGCTCGCCTGGCGCGGGTCGGTCAAGTCGCTCATCAGTTCGTCCGGCAGCGATCCTTTTTTCAAAACCGGCTCCCGGATCGCTGTGACCGACGATCTGCGCAAGGCGTACGAAGAGGCGGAGGCCGGATACGATCTGAACGGCGAAGCCAGCTTTTTCGCTGGCAGCCCCGCGGCCTGCGCCGTCGAATGGGCGGAGCGCAAGCCGCCGCCCTACCCTCGCGGCGCTGTCATCCGCAGTTCAGTCGGAACGGTGCTGATCGGCTATGATCTTGATGAAACCGGCGTTGACCGCGCCGTGTTGCTCGCCGACCTTTACGGAACCGGTTTTGGCGAGGCGGCGATCAAGGCGATGGACGCATGGCGCCTTGCCAGACCCGTTGAGCCCGCGTGCCGCAAGAACCGGCTGACGTTTTTCAACTTCATCCTCGGTTGAGCCGGCGCCGGCTTGACAATCCCGCGTCAGCGCTATGCTTGCGGCTATGCGATCGCTCCTCGGACAGGCCTTTGACCCCGCGACCCGCTTCGTGCGCCTTGCGCTCGCGGAAAAGGGGCTTGTCGCGCGCTTTGTCGAAACCGCGCCTGGCGAACCGGACAGCGATCTGGCCCAGCATAATCCGGCGCTCTGCATTCCCGTCCTGATCGACGAGCCGCCGAGCGGCGGCGAGATCGCGGTGTCGCCCGTTCACGCGATCGCGGAATATCTCGAGGAAGCGTATGGCGATGTCGCGCTGTTGCCGGCGACATCGGCGGGCCGGGCCGAAGTGCGGCGCCTTTTTGCGTGGTTCTCGGACAAATTCGACCGCGAGGCGACGGCGCTGATTGCGCGCCCGCGAATTTCAGGCGGCGTCCACGGGCGCCGGTGGGGCGACCCGGAGCCCCTTCGTCAGTTTACGGACGCCCTCGTCTGGCATTTCGACTACTTAAGCTTTCTTCTTGAGCGGCGGCAGTGGATCGCCGGCGACCGCCTGACGATTGCGGACCTTGCCGCAGCGGCGCAGCTGTCGGTGAACGACTATTTCAGCCTTGTTCCGTGGTCAGACTTTCCGGACGTGCGCGACTGGTACGCGCGGATGAAATCGCGCCCGTCGATGCGGCCGATCCTCGCCGACAAGCTTGCCGGCGCGCCTGCGCCCGCCCACTACGTAAACCCCGATTTTTAATGGCGCAGGCAACGACCAGCGAGCGCATCAAGGCGCGCGCGCGCGAGCTCGGTTTCGACGCTGCTGGCGTTACGGGCGCTGCAGAAATTCGCGAGGCGCCCGAACGCCTGCGTGCGTTCCTTGACGCCGGCCATCATGGCGACATGGCGTGGATGGCGGACCGCTGGCGAGAGCGCGCCAACCCGAAAACACTGTGGCCTGACGCGCAATCGATCGTCATGCTCGCCGTCACCTATGGCCCCGAGGCGGACCCGATGGCGCTGCTGGAGGAAAGGACCAGGGGCGCGATCTCGGTCTATGCGCGCGGCCGCGACTATCACGACATCGTCAAAAAGAAGCTGAAATTGCTGGCAAGGTTCATCGTCGCCGAGTTTGGCGGCGAGGTGAAAGTCTTCGTCGACACGGCGCCGGTGATGGAAAAGCCGCTCGGCGCCGCCGCCGGAATCGGCTGGCAGGGCAAGCACACGAACCTCCTCAGCCGCGAACTTGGATCCTGGTTTTTTCTCGGCGCCGTTTTCTCGTCCCTGTCGCTCGAAGCGGATGCGCCCGAGGGCGACCATTGCGGTTCGTGCCGCAAGTGCCTTGACGCCTGCCCGACCGATGCATTCCCCGCGCCCTATCAGCTCGACGCCCGGCGCTGCATCTCGTATCTGACCATTGAGCACAAAGGTCCGATTCCGGAGGAATTTCGCAGCGCGATCGGCAACCGCATTTACGGCTGCGATGACTGCCTTGCCGCCTGCCCGTGGAACAAATACGCCAAGGCCGCGCACGACGCGCAGTTGCAGGCGCGCGAAGACATGATCGCGCCAGCGCTGCAAGACCTCGCAGCGCTCGACGACGAGGCTTTTCGGGCGCGCTTTGCGGGGAGCCCGGTCAAGCGCACAGGCCGCGCGCGATTCGTCCGAAACGTGCTGATTGCGATCGGCAATTCGCGCGAGCCCCGGCTCGCGGACGTCGCCGCCGCGCGCCTTGACGACGCCTCGCCCCTTGTCCGGGGCGCAGCGGTCTGGGCGTTGGGGCAATTGTTGCCGCGTGAAGCGCTTCAGCGCTTGCGCGTGACGGCGCTTGGCGTCGAAACGGACGCGAGCGTGATCGCCGAATGGCGCGTCATATTTTAAAGGCCGAGCGGGCTGTCGTCGTCGAAGCCGAGCAGGCGCGTGATGCGGGCAATGCGCGGATTGCTGTCCCAGTCCCAGTACCGGAGCACGGCTCTCGCAAAGTCGCGCGCCATCGAATCAAAGACGCCGAGAACCTCCTCGGCGCGCTCGGGCGAGAGCGGCTTCTCGCCGGCCTTCTGGCACAAGATATTGTAGAACTCCGCGCGCGGCATGCCGAGGCTCTTGCACATCACGGCAAAAGGCTCGACGCCCGGATCGCGCAGGATGCGGGCCACAAGTTCGCGGCTGACGCCGGCGATCATGCCGGTCGCCATGATGATTTCCTGCGCCGGATATTTGCGCGCCGCGATCATCGTCTTGATCACGACTTCCATCGACACCTGTTCGCCGTTGACGCCGCGCGGGCGATGGCGCCGGTCGAGCATGATCAGGATTTCCTTGACCAGCGGATCGGCGCCGGGGCCCCGGAACACCAGCGGGTAAAGCTCTTGCACGCTATCCTGGATGATCGAGCGATCAAGCGAGAAGCGCGCGAGGATGCGCTTGCGGCTATCCGCGTTGACCCACCAGAACATCATGAAGCCATGCGCGGGCTCCAGTTCGCGGCGGCGCAGCAGCAGCGCCTGCATATCGGTGTCAGCTGTCGACAGGCTGACGAGAAGATCGATTGCGTTCGGTGAGAAATTGAACTCGTCGCGGCGCAAGAGCAGCTTTGCGACTTCCGGTTCCCTGAATTCGAGGATGACGTCGGCCAGCGACGTCGTCAGGTCGAGCCGCCGCGCAATCATCTCGCGGTGAATTGTCTTGCCGGTGTGCGCGCATTCAATCAGCAGCGCCTCCGGCACCGGCTCGAAGCGCCGGATGATCGGTTCGGCGATTGCCGGTTCGCTGAGCAGGAGAACCCGCAGCAACGAGTTCGGCGCCTCGGCAACGCGCGCGAGCCGGCGCGAGACGTCGAGCTTGATCGCCTCGTCAACCTTATCGAGGAGTTGCAGCATCAGATCGGCGACGAGCGAGCGTTCGTTTGCCGTCAGCCGCGCCGCAGGCAAAACGACGATATCAAGGAGCTTGCGCACGAGCGCGTCGCGCGGCGAAAATCCCTTGCCCGGCTCGGGCGTCAATCCGGATTCGTTCGGGAGCGACCCCTCGTCCTCTTCCTCGTCGTCCGTCGCGGTCTCCAGCGTCGCCATGGCGCTCTTCATTCCCGGATGCTCAACCGTCGCGATTTAGACGCAACACCGTTAACGGTTGATTTCCAGGTTCTCGCTTTTCGCGAAAGACAGCGGGCAAGTGGCCTGCTAGCGTCGAGGCGAAGTCCGTAACTGAGGGGTGCCCCCGTGCTCAAAACGATCGCCGCCGCAGCAGCCCTCGCCGCGCTTGCCGCCTGCGCCACCGATAGCGGCCTTTCAGAGGAACCGGGGTTCGTTGCCGGCTTCGGCGACGGCTGCGCGACCGCGCAGGAAGAAGACAAGAGCTTCTCGACAGCACGCCACCGTGACAGCGATGCGTTCGACAATGACAAAGCCTATCGCGCCGGCTGGCGTCAGGGCTGGCAGCAATGCAAGGACCCGACAGGGCGGCCCAGCGACGGCGGGCTCGTCCTCGGCGATGAAGACCGGTTTTAGCGGCGGCCTCGCGCCCGAGTGGGCATCCCCGCTTTAGCTAGAGCTTCGGGCGGTTGATAGGAAACGCCCGAAGCTCTAGTCTTTTTGTGGTCGCGCCGG
>JBJXFO010000082.1:0-3395 GCA_046154725.1 Parvularculaceae bacterium
TTGGGCGCTTCTACCCCCCATATCAGCGGTCTGTGTTGCGTTTGACCGGCCGCTTCGGGCCTCTGGCTCCCCTATTCACCTGATCCCCCACACCACAGGACGTATCTCATGAGCAAGAAAGATTTGATCGACGCCGTCGCCAAGGAATGCGAGCTGACGAAGGAAAAGGCGGGCGTCGCCGTTGACGCCGCGCTGTCGCACATTCGCGCCTCATTGCAGGGCGGCCACGAAGTGCGCTTGCCGGATTTCGGCACCTTCAAGGTCGCTGCCCGGAAGGCGCGCGAAGGCCGCAATCCGGCCACCGGCGCAACGATCAATATCCCGGCGTCAAAAGTGCCGAAGTTCACCCCGGCCAAGGGCCTCAAAGACGCTTTGAACTAAGCGTTTCGGAAGGCGCCTTTCAAAGCGCGTCGCAAGTCAATTGCGGCGCGTTTTTCTTTGTTGGATAGGACGCCAACGTGATCGACATTCGCGAGGCGGCCGCCGGCGATTGGCCCGAGATCTGGCGCATCGTCGAGGCGCATATCCGCAGCGGCGAGGTTTTGGCGCTGCCGCGCGACATGCGCGAAGACGCGGCGCGCGCCTATTGGCTGTCGCCTCAAAATTCAGCGTTCGTCGCGACGATCGGCGGCGAAATTGCGGGCGCTTCGTACATCCGCGCCAATCAGCAGGGCGGCGGCGCGCACGTTGCCAACGCCGCCTACGCGACGGCGGATCGTTACGCGGGACGCGGCGTCGCGCGCGCCCTATGCCTGCAGTCTCTCGATTACGCCAGCGCGCAAGGCTATAAGGCCATGCAGTTCAATTTCGTCGTCGAGAGCAATGCGCGCGCGGTGCGCCTCTGGCGCGAACTCGGCTTCGAAGTGGTTGGGCGATTACCGGGCGCTTTCGAGCATCCGCGGCTCGGCCGCGTCGACGCGCTTGTGATGTTCAGAGAGCTTGACGCTTCAAGCGTCTGCGATCAGGAACGGTGAGCGGCGTCATGGTGGGAGGTGAGGGGATCGAACCCCCGACATTCTCGGTGTAAACGAGACGCTCTACCGCTGAGCTAACCTCCCGGGCCCGAGGCTCATAGGCCCGCTTCAGCTTTCCCGCAAGCGTCCGATCGCCGCCCGCTTGTGCCTGCCGAATTTCACCCTACGTCACTCCTAGACGACTTCATTCCGGAGCCCATCCATGTCCGTCACACTCTACGATGTCGCCGTGCCGTCCTTCAAAAAGCATCTGCATGCGCTCGACGGCATTCTCGACAAGGCGGCGGCGTATGCCGAGGCCAAGAAGATCAAGCCTGAGACTTTGCTGAACGCGCGTCTCTATCCCGACATGTTCGAGCTGACGCGGCAGGTGCAGGCCTGCAGCGATTTCTCGAAGAACGCCAGCGCGCGGCTCGCCGGGGTCGATGTTCCAAGCATGCCGGACACGGAGACGACAATTCCGGAACTCAAGGCGCGCATCGCTAAGACGGTCGCGTTCCTTGATACGCTGAAGCCGGAGCAGTTCGAGGGCGCAGAGGCCAAGTCGTTCACAATCAAGGTCGGACCCAACGACATGAATTTTACGGGTCACGATTATCTGCTGCATTTCGCGCTGCCGAATTTCTATTTTCATGCGGCAACGGCCTACGGCATCCTGCGGCACAATGGACTCGAGATCGGCAAGCGAGATTTCATGCGGCGCGCTTAGATTGTCTAGTCTCCCAATGTCCTTGCCGTTCATCTCCGAGATGTGAAGGAGGTTTTGGCGGAACCAATCGGAACGGTGTCGGGTTACCCGATCAACCGGGATTTCATTGATGCGAAATCACCGGCAAACAACGATTGGAGGAACACATGCTCAAGCAAATCTCCGCGATCGCCGCACTCAGCGCGGCCATCGCCATGTCGACGTCCGCATATGCGGCGCAGAAGGTTTCGAAGGACGAGTGCACATCGCTGTGGTCGCAGGCGTCCGGCGGCGCATCGGGTGATGTGGCGATGAACAAGGCCTCGGCCTACGTTTCGGATTTCAAGAAGGCCGACGCCAACGGCGATTCGAAGCTGTCGTCCTCGGAATGGACTGCGGCTTGCAATCAGGGTCTGGTCCGCAGCGCGGAAGCTCCGTCGAGCGGAGCGAATTCGGGCGCGAGCACGGGAGAAGGCGGAAAGACGTCCGACAGGACTCCGGAATCGAATCCTGAGCGCACGCCGGGCGCCTCGAGCACCGGCGCAGCCGGTACCGAGCAGGGCCAGACCCCGTCCGGGACATCGGATCGCACTCCGGCCAAGTAATCTTGCCGGTGATTTCTACGACGCGTCACCTCGGTGGCGCGTCGTTTTTCATTGCCGTGCTCGTTCCGCGGGCTTCACTTGACGCGGGGCGGGGCATCACGTATCTCCACGACCGTGACAACGGGCGCATCTAGCGCCCGTTACTTTCTGGTTTGCGGGAGTAGCTCAGTTGGTTAGAGCGCCGCCCTGTCACGGCGGAGGCCGCGGGTTCAAGTCCCGTCTCTCGCGCCATTTTTCCGCTCACGGCTGCTGATGCTGGCTGCGCTCGCGCAGCCTCCGCGGGGGCGCGGCTCGCCGCGGGCCGCGTTGCGGCCACGTACCTTCGGTCCGAAGAGGTTGTGTTTCGCTCACGGCTGCTGATGCTCGCTGCGCTCGCGCAGCCTCCGCGGGGGCGCGCTTTTCGCGCGTCGCCCGGTCGGGCTCACGGACCATGGGTCCGAAGTGGCTGTGTTCGGCTCACGGCTGCTGATGCTCGCTGCGCTCGCGCTGCCTCCGCGGGGGCGCGTCACTCCGCGGCGCGCGGTCGCGCGCTCGGACCTTCGGTCCGGTAATTTGTCAGTCGCGATGGTCGCACTGGCCCACCTATAGTAGTCATCCTCGCACTCGTTGCGAGGATCCATGAGTCGGCAGGCTCCAATGCCTGCGGCACAGGTGGATTCTCGGGACAAGCCCGAGGATGACAACTGGCGTTTGGCAAAGGCCGAGTCATGGCCGCCAAGTAAAGTTGCGCTGCACAAGCGGGCGGGTTAACTAAAGTCAGGGCTCGGGACAAACGCGAGCCATGTGCGCGTCGGCCAGGCGAGTTTGATGACCGATCTATTTACGCAGTATCTGCCGATCGTGATCTTTCTCGGCGTGGCGCTGTTCATCGGCGCGGCGCTGATGCTTGCGCCGTTCCTGATCGCGGTGAACAATCCGGACCCCGAAAAGGTCTCGGCCTACGAATGCGGCTTCAACGCCTTCGATGACGCGCGCATGAAATTCGACGTGCGCTTTTATCTGGTGTCGATCCTGTTCATCATCTTCGATCTCGAAATCGCGTTCCTGTTCCCGTGGGCCGTCGCCTTCAAGGAGATCGGCGCGTTCGGTTTCTGGTCGATGATGGCATTCCTCGGCGTGTTGACCATC
>JBJXFO010000104.1:0-17384 GCA_046154725.1 Parvularculaceae bacterium
AAATAGAATTGATCCGCTAACGCACGAAGTTTGAAGGAAGAGACCATGGGTAAAGAAGGCCGCATCAGTCAGGTTATCGGCGCTGTCGTCGACGTTGTGTTCGACGACCATCTGCCGGCAATCCTCAACGCGCTGGAGACAACCAATCACGGGAACCGCCTCGTTCTCGAGGTTGCGCAGCATCTCGGACAGAACACCGTGCGCACGATCGCGATGGACAGTTCGGAGGGGCTCGTGCGCGGCCAGAAGGTCACCGACACGGGCGCCTCGATCTCGGTGCCGGTTGGCGACGGCACGCTCGGGCGCATCATGAACGTCATCGGCGAGCCCGTCGATGAAGGCGGCCCGATTGAGTTCACGGCCCGGCGCGGGATCCATCAGGAAGCGCCGCCCTTCACCGAACAATCGACGGAATCGGAAATCCTCGTCACCGGCATCAAGGTTGTCGATCTTTTGTGCCCCTACGCCAAGGGCGGCAAGATTGGGCTCTTTGGCGGCGCGGGCGTTGGCAAGACCGTGCTCATTCAGGAACTGATCAACAACATTGCGAAAGTGCATGGCGGCTATTCGGTGTTTGCCGGCGTCGGCGAGCGCACGCGCGAAGGCAACGACCTCTATCACGAGATGATCGAGAGCGGCGTCAACAAGGACCCGCACAAGACAGGCTCCGCCGCGGGCTCAAAATGCGCGCTGATTTTCGGCCAGATGAACGAGCCGCCGGGCGCGCGCGCGCGCGTCGCGCTTGCCGGCCTCACTGTTGCGGAACATTTCCGCGATCAGGGCCAGGACGTTCTGTTCTTCGTCGACAACATCTTCCGCTTCACGCAAGCGGGCTCCGAGGTCTCGGCGCTGCTCGGGCGCATTCCGTCGGCGGTCGGCTATCAACCGACGCTAGCAACCGACATGGGCCAATTGCAGGAGCGGATCACGACGACCACCAAAGGCTCGATCACCTCGGTGCAGGCGATCTACGTGCCCGCCGACGACTTGACCGACCCGGCGCCGGCGACGTCATTCTCGCACCTCGATGCGACGACGGTTCTCAACCGCTCGATCGCCGAAAAGGGCATCTATCCGGCAGTCGATCCGCTCGATTCGACCTCGCGCATCATGGACCCGCGCATTGTCGGCGAGGAGCATTATCAGGTCGCGCGCTCGGTTCAGAACATTCTCCAGCGCTACAAGTCGCTGCAGGACATCATCGCCATTCTCGGCATGGACGAGCTTTCGGAAGACGACAAACTCGTCGTCGCGCGCGCCCGCAAGATCGAGCGCTTTCTCTCGCAACCGTTTGACGTGGCGCAGGTCTTCACCGGCTCGCCCGGCGTGCAGGTGCCGATCGCCGACACGGTGCGCTCGTTCAAGGGGCTTGTCGCGGGCGAATATGACCACCTGCCGGAATCGGCTTTCTACATGGTCGGCACGATCGAGCAGGCAATTGAAAAAGCGCAGCGCCTCGCGGCGGAAGCGGCGTAAATCTCATGGGAACGACAATCGAACTTGCGCTTGCGGCGCTGTTTGACCTCTGCATTCCAGCTGTATCAGAAGGGCTGGTAGCACAGACGTTTCCATCTGAGCTTGTGTTGCCTTTGACTGAGTCAGAGAAAGAGGAATATCGCGAAGCCTTAGGCGAAGAAAATTGGAGGATCAGTTCTGATGATGGTTTCATCCTACTTATTATCAGCGCCCCCTATTGCGCCGTAGTGACTGCGGATGGGATGCCGAGAGAAGCTAGAAGCCGATTCTTGAAAATGCTTGAAACGCGCAAAGGCCGAGTAACCGGTGCTGAAAAGACGACAGACGATCCAGAGCTGATCTCTGCTGAAATTGATTTTGATGAGAAATCCTTCGCCAGTATCGTATTTACAATTGGGCTAGAGCCGTCCGCGCAAGGATTTTACGGGTCTGCCTCGAAGTGGGGAAAAAAAGAAAATTGATGGAAAAACTCCACTTCAACCTCGTCTCGCCTGAAAAGGAACTCTTCTCCGGCGATGTCGATATGGTCGAGGCGCCGGGCGCCGAGGGGCTGTTCGGCGTTTTGCCGAACCATGCGCCGTTCATGTCGGTGCTTTTGCCCGGCGTCGTGAAAGTCAAAACCGGCAGCGACGAAAAGCGCATCTTCGTGCGCGGCGGGTTCGCCGAAGTGACGCCGATGGGCCTCACCATCCTCGCCGAGGAAGCGATTCCGGTTGCCGACCTTTCCCGCGAGATGATTGCTGAACGCATCAAATGGGCCGAGCAAGATCTCGCCGACGCCGACACCGCGCCCGATACGCGGATGGCTGCAGCGGAAACGCTGGCGCGCCTTAAAGAGGTTCAAGCCGCGCTTTAGGTCTGCGCATTCCTTGCGCGATTGCGCGTTTTCGCGAACGCGCGCACTTTCCTGTTGTCAATATGTGCAACGGGGAGCGTCATGCGCATTGCGGCTTTCAACGTCGAGAATCTGTTCAACAGGGCCAAGGCCCTGAACAATGAAACCTGGGCTGAAGGAAAACCGGTCCTTGAAGCCTATGCGCGCCTGTCGACGCTGTTCGAGAAAGAGCGCTATTCGGCAGCCGACAAGCGCGCAATCCTGAAGGAGCTCGATGTCCTCGGCCTCAAAAAATCGGACGAGAGCGAATATGTCTGGCTGCGCCGCAGCCGGGGCGCGCTGTTGAAACGCCCACGCAGCGGCCCGGTTGAAGTTGTTGCAGACGGTCGCGGCGACTGGATCGGCTGGCTCGATCTGAAGACAGAGATTCTCAACGAGACCGCTATCCGCAACACGGCGCGCGTTATTGCCGACGTGAACGCCGATATTCTCGCCGTCGTCGAGGCGGAGAATCGCCCGGCACTGACGCGCTTCAATGATGACGTTCTTGCCGAATTCGACTTTTCTTATGACGAAATCATGCTGATCGACGGCAATGACGAACGCGGCATCGATGTGGGGCTGATGACCCGCCGCAAGCATGCAATTGACCTCATGCGCAGCCATGTCGGGGATACGGACGACGACGGGCAAATCTTCAGCCGCGACTGCCCGGAGTTCTTCGTGACGACGCCATCGGGCCAAACCGTCCTTGTCATGATCAATCATCTGAAGAGCAAGGGCTTTGGCTCGCAAGAGACATCCAACAAGAAGCGCAAGCGGCAGGCGCGGCGCATTCGAAAACTTTATGACGCGCGGCGCGCCGAAGGCTTTGACAACATCGTCGTGCTTGGCGATTTCAACGATACGCCGGACAGCGACCCGCTTGCGCCGCTGATGAAAGAGGGATCAGACCTCAAGGATATCTCCGAACATCCCGCCTTCGTCGATGACGGGCGGCCCGGCACTTACAAAAATGGAACCAAGGGTTCGAAAATCGACTATGTGCTGCTCTCGCCCGCGCTGTTCGCGCGCGTCGAAAAGGCAGCGTACCACCGCACGGGCGTCTGGGGCGGAAAAAACGGCGATCTCTGGCCGGTCTACGATACCATGACCGATGACATTCACGCCGCATCGGATCATGCGGCCGTCTGGGCCGACATCGATATTTGATCGCCTACGGATCAAAGCGCGCGAGCGCTTCGGTCATCCATTCCGGCGGCGGCGCTTCAACTGTGACCGGGTCTTTGGCGTTGGAAATCGGAATGACCACCCGGCGCGCATGCAGCATGATTGGTCCCGCGCGGTCGTGAGCTGAAAGATCGCCATAGAGAGGGTCGCCGAGGATCGGCGCGCCAATCGAGGCCAGATGTACACGGATCTGGTGCGTGCGGCCGGTCTTTGGCTTGGCTTCAATGAAGGAGAGCCCGTTCTTGATCTTCAGCGTGCGATAGGTCGTCACTGCGGCCTGCGCATCCTCGTCGTCCGGCAACGCCGTGCGCATTTTCCAGCCGGCCTTTTCAGTTCCTTTTTTCAGCGCCACGTCGATTTTTCCTGAAAGTTTTTCCGGAACGCCGGCGCAGATCGCCCAATAGGTTTTGTCGATCCGCCCTTCGAAAAAAAGCTTATGCAGTTTGCGTAGCGCTTTGGGATGGCGGCCAAGCACGAGGCAGCCTGTCGTGTCGCGATCGAGCCGGTGCGCGAGCGCCGGGGCCCGCGGCAAGCCAAAGCGCAGCGCGTCGAAATAATCCTCGAGGCTTTCTCCACCCTCGCCGCGCTTTGCTCCCGGATTGGCGTGGACGGGAAGCCCCGCAGGCTTGTCGATCACCAGCATCAGCCCGTCGCGATAGAGGATGCGGGGGAGCAGGAAATCTGAAGGAAACGAGCGATCCGGCAACATCCTCGTTCCGTATCGCACTTGTCGATGTAAAGGAAATCCCATGGCTTTGCATGCTGTATCAACGCATCCGATCGCGTCTGCTTTGGCGTTGCTCGCGCTATTCATGGGAGGGCCGGGCGCCATGGCGGCCGAGGAATTGCCGAAATATGAAGTCGTCGAGGCGGCGGCCGGCGACATCGAAATCCGCGACTACGCGCCAATGCTCGTCGCCGAAGTCGTTGTCGAAGGCGACCGCGACACCGCCGCGAATGAAGGCTTCAGGATTCTCGCAGGGTTCATTTTCGGCGGCAATCAATCGAGCGCCAAAGTGGCGATGACGGCGCCTGTCTCGCAAACGCCTTCCGAAACCATCGCCATGACAGCGCCGGTAACGCAAACCCCCAGTGACGGCGGCAATTGGACCATCAGCTTCATGATGCCGTCAAAGTTCACGCGCGAGACCCTGCCTGTCCCCGATGACAAGCGCATCGTGATCCGCGAAACGCCGCCGCGCCGCGCGGCCGCCCGGCGCTTTTCCGGCCGATGGACCAAGGATAATCTGGCCAAGAATGCGATGCTGCTCGACGCCTTTGTTACCGAGCGACAGCTGAAGCCCGATGGACCGTCGTTTTTCGCCTTTTACAACGGTCCGTTCACACCGTTTTTCATGCGCCGGAACGAAGTGATCGTTTTTCTGGCGCCGTGATTGACCGGCCCGCAGACCGGGCATGGGCGGGGTTAAGGCGTCGTGCGGATAAAATCCCGCAGCGGCGAGAATGCCGCGACGATTTCTTCATAGACTGCGCGCTTGAACGGCACAATCAGCGTGGGCGCCTCTTCAAGTTCACCCCAGCGCCACGCGTCGAATTCCTGATGATCGTCCGCTTCAAGATCGATCTCGCTGTCCTCGCCGTCAAAGAGCATCGCCGCCCATTTCTGGCGCTGCCCGCGCCAGCCCCGCTTGGCGTATTCGGCTGGAAATTCATAGGTGAGCCAGCCGGGCGTCAGAGCGATGAGGCGTGCGCTGACGACGCCGGTTTCTTCTTTCAACTCGCGAAAGGCGGCTGCGGCGATATCTTCGCGCGCGTCGATGCCGCCTTGCGGAAACTGCCAGCGAAACGCGCCAAGCGCCTCAATGTCGCCGAGGCGCCGGCCAAAAAAGACCTCGCCGCGGCGGTTGAAGAGCGCAACGCCGACATTTGGACGATAGGTATTCAGCACATCGTCAATCGACATAGGTCAACATGTGGCGGGGCAGCGCTTTTAAAAGTCCCGCGCCGTTTTTAACTCGCGCCCGAGCGGATGGCCAGCACCGCCGATGCTGGCGCAAGCGCAAGGCCGCGCGCGCCGAGGCCGTCGGCCCAATCGGCAATGGCGCCGAGCGTGTCCCCGTTGACATACGTCTTGCCGAGCGCTTCGCCTTCGCGCTCGGCAATCTTTTCAAGGCTTTCAAGATCGCGGATCGTCCGGCCTTTTTCGGAACCAAAGCCGGGGTCGATCAGCCGGCTGACAGTCGCGACGGCCCCTTTTTTACCTTTCAGCGCGCCAGTGTCGTCAACATACACAAGGCCCGCGGCGGCAAGCCGCTCCAGCACCGGCGCCATCGCGTTGCGATCGGCGGCGAACGTCGCGCCAAGATAATTGGTGACGCCGAAATAGCCTTCTGTACGCGACAGGATCCAGTCGAGGCGTTGCAAGTTTTCCTGCTCGGAGCGCGACGTCAAAAGCGTCGCGGGACCGAGCGCCTCGCCTTCGCCGCTGCGGTTTTCCATCGGGATCTCGACCATAAACTCGTGCCCCTCAGCGCGCGCGCGCTGCGCCCAAAAAGCGAGGTCCTTCGCATAAGGCGCAAAGGCGAGCGTGACGCCGGCCGGCAATTCGTTGATCGCGCGTTCGGTAAGCGCGCGATTGAGCCCAAGGCCGCCAACAATAATTGCAACATGCGGATCGTCGCCGGGCGCAAAGGGGCGCGCATACTGCTTCGACGCGCGCCGCCCGTCCTCGGCAATGCGCGGTGCGTTGCCGTAAGCGGTGCGGATCAGAAGCGCCGCGTCGGGTTCTGCAATCTGCGCCGAGCCAAGCGAGGCAAGAACTGCGCTGGCAGAGCCAATGGACTTTGCGGGTCGCCCGTCAACCGTAATGACAATGTCGCTTGCCGGGTCAGTCATGGCCGGCGCCGCGGCATCGATCGCCTCCAGCGCATCCTGCGTATCGGCGCCGTATGCCGCGTCAGGGCTGCCGGCAGGCGGCATGGCGCCCGCCTCGCGCGTGAAATTCTGCCGGTCGAGGCGTTCGGCGATTGACGGGCGATTATCCGCAAACGGAGCGATTGTTTCAACGCCGTCGATGGTCATCGCAATTGCCGCGCGCCGCCGCCCGGCATCCGATGCGGTGTAAACGGCAATGCCTGCGACAAGCACGGTGAAGGCGAGCCACGCTTGTGTCAGCGTGCTCACGACCGGCAGTTTGAAGCGCCTGACGCGCGAGCGACGTTGCATAATCCCATGCCGCCTTGCTGCGGCCCGCTAATCCTTCGTCACCTTAAAAACATCACGGTTAACGGAAGGAAAATTTCCGTGCGCCAATGCCGGACCGGAAGCAAAATAGAACGCCCCGGCCTTGCGGCCAGGGCGTCGGGTCGTTGCGCATAAGGCCCGCGCTTACTGCGCTGTCTGGCGCGTTGCCGATGCGTCAGCGAGGGCGGCGCGATAGGCGGTCGTGTCTGCGAGGATCGAGAGCGCGCGCTCAAGCTGGCAGTCTTTCGGATCGTTCTCGATCTCCTTGCCGGCGGCGTCGGTCTTGAGCCCGCACTTTACCGGCGCGACCGCAGGCTTTGCCTTGGCGTCTTTCGCTTCGTCTTTCTTGACGTCGAGCGCGCGGGGAAGGCTCGCCTCGGTCGGGCGATCGGCGGCTTCGTCCTGGCCTGGATAGAGCACTGGCATTTCGATGTCCGGATCGATCCCGTGCGCCTGGATCGACCGGCCGGAAGGCGTGTAGTAGCGCGCCGTCGTCAGGCGAAGCGCCCCTTGCAAGCCATTCTGCAACGGGATGACCGTCTGTACACTGCCCTTACCGAAGGACTGCGTGCCGAGCAGCAGAGCGCGATTTCTGTCCTGTAGCGCGCCGGCGACGATTTCCGACGCGGAGGCGGAGCCGCCGTCGATAAGAACGACAATCGGGCGGCCTTTCGCGAGGTCGCCGGGCGCGCCCATTTCGCGCAGCGTATCCTTCGGATTGCGCCCGCGCGTCGAGACAATCTCGCCGCCTTCGAGGAAGGCGTCGGACACCGCGACCGCCTGATCGAGGAGCCCGCCAGGATTGGAGCGCAGATCGAGAACATACCCCTTCGGGCCGCCGGGGATCGTCTTATCGAGCGATTTCAGCGCCTTTATAAGCCCGTCTTCCGTCTGTTCACTGAAATTCGAGATACGGATGAAGCCAAAATTTCCTTCGACACGGTGCGTCACCGCCGGCACGCGTACGACGTCGCGCACGAGCTTCAGCTTGAACGACGGTTTCGTCCGGTCACGGACGACCGCGATTTCGACCGGCGTGCCTTTGGCGCCTTTCAGCTTTTCGATCGCCTCATCGATCGTCATGCCGAGAACCTCGGTTCCATCGATCTCGGTGATGAGGTCGTTCGTGACGATGCCGGCTTTCTGCGCCGGCGTGTCGTCGATTGGCGCAATGACTTTGACAAAGCCTTTGTCGGGGCCTTCGTTGTCCATCACAACCTGAATGCCGAGGCCGGCAAAGCTGCCGCGCGTTTGCTCCTGCATGCGCGTGAAATCTTCGGCCGTCATATAGCTCGAATGCGGATCAAGCTCTGACAGCATGCCGTCGATTGCGCCTTTGACAAGTTCGGCGTCCGCGGGTTTCTCGACGTAGTTCTCGTAAACCTGCTCGAAGACCTCGCCGAAAAGATCAAGCTGGCGGAAGGTGTCGGCCGAGATTGTCGACCGCGCAAAGCCCGCCGACAGGACGGCCGCCGTCACCAGCGCGCCGCCGAGCGCTGCCGCCGCAAGGGCGCCAGCAGACGCCGCCCTCGAGAACTGATTGCGGGTTACCGGCGCTTTTGTGCGGGCTTCGTTTCTTGTCATTGGGCACCTTGCTCTTATCAACACGCGCTTCACCAAAGGCGGGCGGTCACGACGACCCGTCCGCGCCAGCATTTCCGGAGAGCCACAAGGATGGATTAACGGGGTCGCCGTTCCTGCGGATCTCAAGATCGAGTTCGGCGTCGGCGCCGCTCATCGCGGCAACCGGTTCGCCGGCCTTCACGCTCTGCCCTTCTTCCACAAGAAAGGCGCCAACCCCGAGCAAGAGTATATGGAAGCCTCCGCCGACGTCCAGAACGATGAGATTGCCGATCGGGTCCCAATTCCGGGCAAAGGAGACATTGCCTTCAAACGGCGCCGTAACAATGGCGCCGCTGCTTGCCGCATAGCGCAACCCGTCGAACTTTCCGCCCTCGGGGCGCGCCGCGCCAAAGCTGCCGATCACATTTCCGACAATCGGCGCCTTTAACGCGCCGCGGGCGCCCGCGAAGGGTCGAGCCGGGCGGTACGGCGCAGGCCGCTGGGCGGCACTACTTGGCAGATCGAGGCTTGCGGCCGGCGGCGTGCGCCCCCGCGCGGGCGCCGGCGGCTTAACCCGGGGCGCGACAACCCGCGCCAGTTTTTCGAGGCGATTGAGAATTCCGCGCAGCGAATCGGCGCGCGCGGCAAGGGCCGCCGTCTCGCTCTGCGCCGCTTTCGCGAGGCGCTCTGCCGTCCGCCGTTCGGACTGTTTACCCTCTAGCAACTCGGCGAGGAGCGCGCGGCGCTGGGCAATCTCAGCATTCGTCTTCTCGGAGGCAAGGCGCTCCTTGTCGAGGGCCGCGCGCACATCGGCATGACGCGCCAGAGTTTCTTTCAGAGCGCCAGCGCGCGCCTCGATCTGCGGCGTCACATCCGCGAGCAGCATGGCGGTTCTGGCCGCGTGCGCCGCATCTTCGGGCGAGACCAGCAGCGCCGGCGGGCGGGCGCGCTCGATCGACTGGAGCGCGGCAAGCGCGTCGCCGAGCGAGGCTTGCTGTGTCGCAAGCGAGGCGGAGAGCTGCGTTTGCTCGCCCTCAAGCCGGGCGGTTTGCGCCTTGATCTCGCCAATGCGCCGCTCGGCGTCCTGCAGCGCGTCCGCCGCCTCGATCATCCGATGGCGGAGCGCTGCGACGTCCTTGTCGCGCGCTTTGGCCTCGTCGCGCAGGCGCGTTTCATCGCCCCGCCGCTCTTTAAGTTTTTTCTCGATATCGGCCAATTCACGATGTTGCTCGCGCTGTTCCTCGCGCGGCTGCGCAATGGCAGGGCTTAATCCGGCGAGCGCAAGGACAGTAAGAAGGACAGCGCTAAAACGGGTCATTCGCGATGATACGGGTGGCCGGCGAGAATTGTCACGGCGCGGTAGATCTGTTCAACCAACATGACGCGGACGAGCATATGCGGAAACGTGGCGCGCCCGAAAGCCAGCCGCCAATCTGACGCCGTTGTCAGCGACGCATGATGACCATCCGCGCCGCCGATCAGAAACGCGATTTCTTTGGCCCCCTCGTCGCGCCAGCGCGCCAGCCGCTCCGCAAACGCCATGCTGCCGAGATTGTCGCCGCGCTCATCGAGAGCAACACGCCGCGCGTTGGCGGTTGCATCGATCAGGAGCGCGCTTTCGCGCTGCTGGCGCGCCTCGCCGGCCATATTTTTAGGCGCTTCCATTTCGCGAATGTCGAACGCCATCACGCCAACCGCGCGCCCGTTGCCGCGAATGCGCGCCGCGTAATCATCGATGAGCGCGCTTTCAGGGCCGGCGCGCAAGCGTCCGATGGCCGCGACTGCAAGGCGCATCAGGCGTTGCGCCTCAAGCGTCCGGCCGCACCGGCGCGCGCGCCGTTTCCGACCAGATGCGCTCGAGATTGTAGAACTGGCGAACTTCCGGCCGGAACAAATGAACGATGACATCGTCCGCATCGATCAGCACCCAGTCACAAGCGGGCGCGCCTTCCATCCGCGCGCGCCGGACGCCCTGGTCCTTCAGGCGCCGCACGACCTTGTCGGCCATGGCGCCAACATGGCGCGCCGAGCGGCCCGACGCGACGACCATGGCGTCCGCAATATCGGTCTTGCCGCACAGATCGATGGTGACGATCTCTTCGGCCTTGTCGTCGTCAAGCTGCTCAAGGATCATCGCCAGAATGGCGGCGCTGCGCTGCTCCGGCGACAGGCGGGCAAGATTTTGGGGTTCGCGTTTTTTCGCACGGCCAAGACCTGGCACAGTATCTGACCCAGTATCTGGCCCAGTCTCTGGCAAACCGGCTGGCAAAGGCGCGCCGGGTTGCGGAACAATGGAAAACGCAGGGGTTGGCCTTTCAGGCAGGTGGTCGGTCGTCAGATCGGTTCTCCTCATCAGCGCGGCCTTAGCAGCCCGCGCCGCAAATGTAGTCCCGAATTCGGGATTCGCCAACCGCGCTGGTGCAACCCCGGGTTACCCCGCCTCGGGAAAATGTGCGGACACTGCGGATTTGGCGGACGTTGCGGCAACTCGCGCTGAGCGCAAAGCGTGGATTGCCGCGGGGTCCGGCGTTTTTATCCGCACTATCCGCACTCGCCTCCCGCGCGAAAAGTCCGCGCGGCAGGCTGTCAGTGGCGTCGACCTCAAGCATTATCGGTTCGCTCCTCGGCACACTGGCCGTGCGATCATCATAAGGGTTCGCAACAGGGGTGGGATAACCAGGGGGATAAGGTGGGGGATAACTCGTGGGACGCCGGCGTTAACCTTATAAGCCACTGAACGGATTGATGGTTTTGGCTCCCGTCATAGGTATGCGCAGCCACAACGCTCAACCCGGAGGCGAGTTCGCACCACGCGCCGAAAAATAATCTCAGCTTTTTTCGCGCCCCCCCAAAGTCTTCCACGGGCTTGTCCCGTGGATCTCACGCCCCAGAGCGCCGGCCCTTGTTGCCCGAGATCCACGGAACAAGTCCGTGGATGACTGGTTTTTTGTTGGGAGCATCCGTCTTCCAGACGTCGTACATGGGCTTGTCCAGTCGACACCAAGCCCCCGAATACTTGCCTCCCAAATCGGACCTCTAAAACCCCACGAGACCGGCCAATGGCTGGCCAACATTTTCACGCGACAAAGCGCCCCTTGGGGGTGTCAGGCCCGGCATGGGGCGCCATTTATGGAATGTGCCACAACCCCTGCGCCGGCCGCGCGCCCGGCAGCAGTTTCGTCCGCATACGGACTTTAGCGGCGCGAGAGCCGCCACAGCGAAGGAGTGATCCTCATGGTCAACGATATCCTCGCCGAAACAGGTTCCGCCGAACAGCGGGAGAAGGCGCAGCCGGCGACGCATCGCAAAGCGCGGGGGCCATCCGACGCGTTTGCGCTTGGCTTCACGAAATTCCTGCGCTTTTGCGCCGACACGTTTTTTGCCAAGCGCTATGGCCATCGCGCGGTTGTTCTTGAAACCGTTGCGGCCGTGCCCGGCATGGTTGGCGGCATGCTGACGCATTTCAGGTGCCTCAGGCGCATGTCAGACGATGACGGCTGGATCAGAACGCTGATGGAGGAAGCCGAAAACGAACGCATGCATCTGATGACGTTCGTTGAAGTCGCCAAGCCGACATATTTCGAGCGCATGGTGATTCTGGGCGCGCAGGCGATCTTTTTCATCTGTTTTTTCCTGCTGTACCTCGTGTCGGCGCGCACCGCGCACCGCGTCGTTGGATATTTCGAGGAGGAAGCCGTCACGAGCTACACGCTCTATTTGCAGGAAATCGACGAAGGGCGCGCGCCAAACGTTGCGGCCCCGGCAATCGCCCGGCACTACTGGATGCTGCCTGCTGACGCGACCTTGCGCGATGTCGTTGAAATCGTCAGGGCCGATGAGGCGCACCACCGCGATATCAATCACGGCTTTGCCAGCATACTGGCGGGCGAGCCCGTCGATCAAAAGGCCGCGGCGCCCTATCCGCCGCATGCTGACGATATCCGCCTTAGCGCTTGAGGGCTGCCCGGATCGCCGTTGAGGATTGCGGATTTTTCGGCTCGCTGAGGAAGACCCAGGCCGGCGGCTCGGCGCCGACAATTGCGGCGGCATCGGCCTCATCGGCGCGGAACGCGGCAAACTCTTGCGCAGCCGGCGCCGTCGCCGCGGCGCTTTCATGGCCCGGCCGGTTGACCACGGCGAACGGCGCCATCGCGGCAATCTTTTTCCAGTCGCGCCAGCGATGGAACGTCGCCAGGCTGTCGGCGCCCATCAGCCAGACAAAATCGATCTGCGGCCATAGCGAGCGCAAGGTCTCGAGCGTATCGACCGTATACTGAAGACCTTTGCGTTCCTCGAAATTCGAGATGATGATGCGCGGATGATCGGCGACACGGCGCGCCTTTTGCAGACGCTCCCCATAGGGTGCGTAGTCGCCCGCGTCCTTCAACGGATTGCCGGGCGAGACGAGCCACCAGACGGCGTCGAGCTTTAGCGCCGCAAGCGCTGCGAGCGAGATTTCGCGATGGCCGTCATGCGCCGGATTGAACGATCCCCCGAGAAGGCCAACGCGCGAGGCGGCGTGGCGCTGCGGGATCACGGCGTCCACTCTTGCGCTTCGGGGGCCGCATCAAGGCCAGCATCAGGATTTGGCGCGCCGCCGAGCTTGATCGTCATCAGATCGCGCAACAACTCCTTCAACCCGGCGCCGGAGACCCCGGAAATCGCGCGCGCCGGCCGTCCCGCAGCTTTCGACAACGCCTTGAGCCTTGACTTGCGCGTTGCCTCATCCATCGCGTCGATCTTGTTCAGGCAGACGATCTCGCGTTTTTGCGCAAGCTCAGCGCCATAAGCGACAAGCTCGGCGCGTACGGTTCGATAATCGCCGGCAACGTCCTCCGAGGTTCCGTCGACGAGATGCACGATCGCCGCGCAGCGCTCGATATGGCCGAGGAAACGGTCGCCGACGCCGGCCCCCTCATGCGCGCCCTCGATCAGGCCCGGAATGTCGGCGATGACAAAACTCTCGCCCTCGCTGAGGCGCACAACGCCAAGGCCGGGGTGAAGCGTCGTGAACGGATAATCGGCGATCTTCGGCCGCGCGGCGGTCACCGCGGCAAGCAGCGTCGATTTTCCCGCATTGGGGAGACCGACAAGCCCAAAATCGGCGATCAGCTTGAGGCGCAGCCAGACGGTGCGCTCTTCCGACGGAATGCCCGAATTGGCTCTGGTCGGCGCGCGATTGGTCGAAGACTTGAAATGCGCGTTGCCGAACCCGCCATTGCCGCCCTTGGCAAGCAGGACGCGCATGCCCGGCGTCTCAAGATCGGCGATCAGCGTTTCTTCATCCGCTTCAAAAATCTGCGTGCCGACCGGCACCTTGATGACGAGATCGTCGCCGTCAGCGCCGGTGCGATTGGAGCCCTCGCCGGGGCGGCCGCCCTTGGCGGTAAAATGCTGCTGGTAGCGAAAGTCGATCAGCGTGTTGAGGTTCTCGACCGCCTCGGCGAACACATGCCCGCCGCGCCCGCCATCGCCGCCGTTCGGGCCGCCCATTTCAATGAATTTCTCGCGCCGGAACGACAGGCACCCGGCCCCGCCAGCGCCGCTTTCGATATAAATTTTCGCGCGATCGAGGAATTTCATGGGCGGCCTCGTGTTGCCGCGTTACTAATCTGACCAAAAATAGCGTGCAATCTCATTGACTTAAGCATCCTATCGGAAATAGACAAAGCGGACTTAGCTTATTCTGGCGCGCGATGCTCGAGATTTCCACAAGCGATGTAGCCAGCCGCCTCGAGCGAGACAATCCATGGTGGCAAAATCCCTTGGCTTGCCTTGCCCTGCAGCGCAGCTTGCCCCGCCGGGACTATTTCCAGCCTTTCGCAACGCTGGCGCGAAATCTTTCGGTCCGCCGCGCGGCGATCCTGATGGGCCCCCGGCGCGTCGGCAAGACTGTCATGCTCCTCCAGTTTATCGCCGACCTGCTCGACAGCGGGCAATCGCCTGGCAACATTCTGTACGCGTCGATCGACGCGCCGATCTACACCGACATGCCGCTCGAAAAGTTTGTCCGTATGCTCACCGAGAGCCCACGATTTCGTCCGGCACACGCGGCATTCGTCATCTTCGATGAAATTCAGTATCTGAGAAACTGGGAACGCCACCTGAAAGACCTCGTCGATGCCTATCCAGAGGTGAAATTCATAGCGTCCGGTTCGGCCGCTGCGGCGCTGAGGCTCGCCTCGACGGAATCAGGCGCGGGGCGTTTCAGCGACTTTTCCTTGCCGCCGCTTTCCTTCTCGGAGTTTCTGAATTTCATCGGCCGCGACGCGGAGTTGATCGGCCAACGTTCGGGCGATGCCGATGAGGAAACGAAATTTCATTGCGACGATATCGCCGCCCTGAACGCCGAATTCGTCAACTACCTCAATTTTGGCGGCTTTCCCGAAGCGGTGACCAATCAGGCGGTGCGGGCCAATCAGGATCAGTTCGTTCGCAACGACATCATCGACAAGGTGCTGCTGAAAGACTTGCCCGCGCTATACGGCATTCAGAACATCCAGGAGCTCAATCGCCTGTTTTCCTTTATCGCCTATAACACCGGGCAGGAATTGAGCCTGAACACGGTTGCTTCCAAAATGGAAATCAGCAAACCGACCGTCAGCCGGTATATCGAATATCTCGAGAGCGCCTTTTTGATCATGAAGCTCGGCAGGATCGACGCCTCCGCCAAGTCGCTCAAGCGCGAGACTTCCTTCAAGCCCTACCTGACGAATACATCCATGCGCGCGGCGATCTTTTCGCCGGTCGAGGAATCGAACAGCGACCTCATTGGTCATCTCGCGGAGTCCGCGATCTTGTCGCAATGGTCGCATTCGCCCGTTCGCGACGCATTGAAATATGCGCGGTGGGAAAAAGGCGAGATCGATCTCGTGTGCCTGCAGGGCGCCGACTACAAACCGGAATGGGCGGTCGAAATAAAGTGGACCGACGCTATCGACCGCCCGGATCAAAAATTTGCCGCGCTCGCCGCCTATATCCGCGACGGGCGGCTGAAGTCAGTCACAATCACAACCAAATCGATCGATGGCGCGCTTGACCTCGCCGGACTGCGGATCCCCCTCACTCCTTCAAGCCTCTATTGCTACAGTGTCGGCAAGAAAATCGCGTTATCCCAACGTCCTTAGCCGATGCAGGGCCCGTTACAGAAGGCGCTTTCATGTCCAGACCCGTCGATATTCTCTTCACGCCGTTCCGCCTCGGCAGCCTGACGCTGCCGAACCGCATCGTCATGGCGCCGATGACGCGGTCGTTTTCTCCGGGCGGCGTTCCGGGCGCGGATGTCGCCGCGTATTACCGGCGCAGGGCCGAAGGCGCCGTCGGCCTCATTCTCTCCGAAGGCGTGCATCCGAATACGACGACAGCCGACGGCACGCCGAACGTTCCCGACATTGTCACGCCGGCCGCAAAAGCCGGCTGGAAGACCGTCGCCAACGACGTCAAAGCGGCTGGCGGGATGATGGGGCTGCAGCTCTGGCATGAAGGCCCCTATCGCAATCCCGCGAAGACGAGCCATCCGGACATCCCGTCATGGTCCGCTTCCGGCCTCAAGGTTCCGGGCAAGCCCGCGCTGTGGCCAGCGATGACGGACGCCGAGATCGAAACCGCGATTGTGGAATTCGTCGATGCGGCGGTCGCCGCGAAGGACGCAGGCTTTGCCTGCGCCGAGTTCCACGGCGCGCACAGCTATCTGATTGACAGCTTCTTCTGGGCCGAGACCAACACGCGCGACGACAAATGGGGCGGCGGCTGGACCGGGAGGACGCGCCTTGCGAGTGAAATCATCCGCCGCACGCGCGCCCGCGTCGGGCCGGACTTCCCGCTGCTCATCCGGATCTCGCAATGGAAGCAGCAGGATTTCGCTGCGCAGAGCGCGACAAGCCCGCAAGACCTTGAGCACTGGCTGGCGCCGCTCGTTGACGCCGGGATCGACGCCATCCATTGCTCGCAGCGGCGCTTTTGGGAGCCGGCGTTTGACGGATCGGACCTCAATGTTGCCGGCTGGGTGAAAAAATTGACCGGCAAGCCAACGATTTCCGTCGGTTCGGTCGGGCTTTCCGGCGAGTTCACGGCGACCTATGGCGGGGAGGTCTCGACGCCCGCCTCGCTCGACCGGCTTGTCGAAATAATGGAGCGCGGCGATTTCGATCTCATCGCGGTCGGGCGCGCGCTGTTGCAAGATCCTCAGTGGGCGGAGAAAGTCCGGGCCGGCCGCACGGGCGAGTTGAAAGAGTTTTCAAAAGACGCCATCGGCGTCCTCTATTGAGCCTGAAAGGCATGGCATGATTGTTGTTCACCATCTTGAAAATTCGCGGTCGCAGCGCGTGCTCTGGCTTCTCGAGGAGCTGGGCCTTGCCTATGAGGTCAAGCGGTATGAACGCGACAAATCCACGAACCTCGCGCCGAAGGAGCTTTTGAAAGTTCATCCCCTCGGCAAGTCGCCGGTTGTCGATGACGCCGGCGCGATCGTCGCCGAGACGGGCGCAATCGTCGAGCACATCATCGACGAACATGGGGACGGCAGACTGGCGCCGGCGCGCGGCACGCCGGACTGGCGGCGCTATCGCTACTGGATGCATGCGGCGGAGGGATCCTATATGCCGCCGCTGGTTCTGACCTTGATGCTCGGCCGCATGGAGACAGCGCCGATGCCGTTCTTTGCCAAGCCAATTGCAAAGAAACTCACCGGCGCGGTCCGCTCCGGCTATCTCGACCACACGACGAAAGCGCTTTTTGCGCACCTTGAGGCCGAGCTTGCGAAGTCGGCGTTCCTTGCCGGCGAGGCGCTGACCTGCGCCGATATCATGATGAGCTTTCCGGCCGAGGCCGGGCTGCAACGGTCGCCGGCGGCGCAAGCCGCGCCGCGCCTCAAAGCCTATGTCGACCGCTTGCACGCGCGCCCGGCCTTCAAACGCGCGCTGGAGCGCGGCGGGCCTTACGCGTTCGCCTGATACGATGAGACCGCCCCTCGGCCGATGCGAAGGACGGCCTGTCGATCGGCCACGGCGCTAAGTTTAGTTGTTGTCCTTGAGCATCGGCGCCGGCGCAGGTTCGCTGGCGGACGCGGGCGTTGCCG
>JBJXFO010000109.1:0-4622 GCA_046154725.1 Parvularculaceae bacterium
AACGCGGTATTCTCGATTGTCGCCGCGATGTCGTCATCTTGCGCCGCCAGCGTCGCGGTCAAGGTTTCAACGCTTGTCAGAATTTGCGTGAAGGCTTCAGTGTTCTCGAGCGATAAAATCCGGTTTGCCGATGCGATGATTTCGCCGCTGCCGGCGATCAATTGCGCAATGCCGGCGCTGTCGGCCTCGATGCGGGGAATGCCGCGCGTGACAGACTTGAGCAGCGCTTCCTCGGCGCTGCCGCCAACGAGCTGAATGATTGCAAGCCCCGTAAAGCCAACGAGTTCAAGCTCGGCCTTGGTGTCGGTCTTGACCGGCGTATCGTCATCGACGCGAATGCGGGCGATGACGATTGACGGATCGTCGGGGGCGATCGTCAGTTCCCGGACTTCACCCTTCTGGATGCCATTGAAACTGACGGCGGCGCCAGCCGACAGGCCCGAAACACGCTCGCGGAAGATGATATCGTACTCGTCATAGTCGCGCTTAGACTGCGACAGGAACAGCACAAACAGGAATGCGCCAGCGACGAGGATAAGCACGACCGCGCCAACAACGACATAATGCGCGCGCGTCTCCATGATCTTCTACACCTTTTCCGGGGGCGGCCGATTGCCCTCGCCTTTTGCCGTCAACGCCGCACGACCGCGAGGGCCGGAGAAATATTCCTGAATCCAGGGGTGATCCAACTGGCGCACGTCTTCGAGAGGCCCGATCGCAATCACTTTTTTCTCCGCGAGCACGGCAACCCGGTCGCAAGCCGCATGCAGCGTATCGAGATCATGCGTTACCATAAACACCGTTAACCCTAAGGAATTCTTGAGCGAGACGATCAGACGGTCGAAGTTTTCCGCGCCGATCGGATCAAGGCCGGCCGTCGGTTCGTCGAGAAAGACGATTTCCGGGTCGAGCGCCAGAGCGCGCGCAAGCCCTGCGCGCTTCGACATGCCGCCGGACAACTCGGAGGGGTATTTTGCGCCCGCATCCGGCGGCAAGCCCGCCATCGAGATCTTCATCGCCGCGATGTCGGCGGCAAGGCCCTTGGGCAAGCCGAGATGCTCGCGCATGGGCGCCATCACGTTTTGCGCGACCGTCATCGAGGAAAAGAGCGCGCCGCCTTGAAAAAGAACGCCCCAGCGTTGCTCGACGGCGAGGCGCTCCTTGTCGCCGAGCGCATAAAAATCCTCGCCAAAGACGCGCACGACGCCGGCCGACGGCGTCTTCAGGCCGATGACCGCGCGCATCAGCACAGATTTGCCGGTGCCGGAGCCGCCGACAACGCCGAGAATTTCGTTGCGCCGCACCGACAGGTCGAGACCGTCATGAATGACAGTCTCGCCGAACTGCGTGCGCAGGCCTTCGATCTCGATGACGGCTGCGTCCTCCGGTTTCGGGCTCAGAAATCAATCTCCAGGAAGAACATCGCGAAGAACGCGTCGAGGATGATGACGATGAACAGCGACTGAACGACCGACAGCGTCGTGCGCTGGCCAAGGCTTTCGGAACTGCCCTGAACTTCCATGCCCTGATAACAGCCGATGATGGCGATCACGAACGCGAAGAATGGCGCCTTGATGAGGCCCGCCCAGAAATTCGACAGGGCAATCGTTTCCTGAAAGCGGCCGACGAAAAATGCGGGCGTAATGTCCATCGCTGTTGCTGCAACAACGCCGCCGCCGATCACCCCGAGGACCGACGCCATGAACGTCAGCACCGGCATCATGACGATGAGCGCAATCGTGCGGGGAATAACCAGCGTTTCAATCGGATCGAGCCCAAGCGCTTTCATGGCGTCGATCTCTTCACGGATCTTCATCGCGCCGATCGCTGCCGTGAAGGCGCTGCCGGACCGGCCGGCGACAAGAATTGCCGACAAGAGCACGCCGAACTCGCGCAAGACGGCAAGGCCGACAAGCTCGACGGTGAACACCTCGGCATTAAAAAGCCGGAGTATTTTCGCGCCCATGAACGCAACGACAGCGCCGATCATGAACGACATCAGGCCGACGATCGGCATCGCGTTAATGCCGGCCTCTTCCATATGGTAAAAAATCGAAGTGATCCGCAGGCGGCGCGGATGGCGAATGACCCGCCCTAGCGTTGCCAGAGTGAGGCCGACGAAATTCAAGAGCTCAAGCGCTGTGTGATAGCCCTCGACAATCCCCTTGCCGAGGCGATTGATCATCATCAGCGCAGCGTTGCGGCGCGCGGGTTCGACGTCGCAAGGCGCAATATGCGGCGCAACACTCGCGATCAAGGTCTGATGCGCGGGCGAGCCGCCGACAATCGACGAAACGCCGGTTCGGGTTGCGCACGCGCGCAGCATCCGCTGCAGCACCATCGCCCCGGCAGTGTCGAGGCCGGCAACCCCGGAAATGTCGATAATAAGCTCGCGCCCGACGGCGTCATCCTCGAAATCGCGCAAGTCCCCGTCGATCGCGCCAAGATGCCGCGCCTGCCAGTCCCCCGCCGCCTTGAGGCGCAGGACACCCTTGTCTAGGTCCGTGGTGTAGGCGGCGGGCGGCATTGGGGGCCTTGTGCGTTAATTCACAAAAGTCTTTTGCGGCGGCTCGCCGCTTGCATTGGTAAGATGTAGGGCGGGATGATAAATTCATCCTGAATTATGGTGAACGAGTGTTAACGCGCCGCCTCCGCCAACTCTTGCATGGCGGGCGGCGCTGGAGTGGTGCGCGTGGCTAGGGCTGGGTTCTCGGGGCGGTTCCGGTGGCTGGGGGCGTTGCCCCTGATGCTGATGGTTGCGGTGATGGCAGGGCTCGCGCTGTTGACGCTTGCCAATGCCGACGCGCGCCATGGCGGCGCCCGCGAGCAGCTGTTTGACACTTATGCGCGCCTGTTTCCGGCGAAAATCGACCGGAACTCCCCTATCCACATCGTCGAAATCGACCGCGAGAGCATTGAAAAGGTTGGCCCATGGCCGTGGCCGCGCTCGCTGATCGCCGAACTCGTCGCGACAAGCGCCGGCGCCGGCGCGAAGGGCGTTCTCTATCTAGAGGGCGTCGACAGCCCCGATCCCCTGTCGCCGGAAACGATTGGCGATTTCTGGCTCGCCGGAGCGAGAGACCAGCGCCTCGCGCAGCAGCTGGCGCTGTTGCCGAGCACGGATCTGATGCTCGCGAAGGCCATGGGCGAGACGATGGGCGCAATCGCCATCGGGCACGCTTCGGTCACGCGCGAGGCCTCGCGCCTTGTCCTTGAGCGCGCCGACAGCGGCGGCAAGCGCACGACCGTATCGGCGGGCGACGAGGCGTATTACGGGCTCCCCTCCGCGCGGCCGCGCGCTCCCCTCAACGCGGAGCTGATCGCCGCGGCGCCGGTTGTTGTCGCCGCATTGCCGGCCGACGGCGACGGGGTCGCGCGCATGGCGACCTTGCTATGGTCCGCTGGCGGACGAATGGCCCCTTCGGCCGCGCTCGAAGCCGCGCGCATCGCCAGCGGCGCAACAACAATTACCGTGACGCCGGACGACAGCGCCGTTTCAGCATTCGGCAAGTTGCCGCAACGCGTCAGCATTGCCGGGGCCAGCATCCCCGTCGATGCGATGGCGGCGACCCGCCTTTATTTTCCGCGCCGCATCGACACGCCCGCAACGCCCGCGTGGAAACTGATCCGGGAGAAATCGGCGCTCGGCCTCCTGTCCGGCAAGGTCGTCCTGATCGGCCTCGACGCCGGCGTTGGCGTCAGCATCGCAACAGCGCGCGGCGAGATGTCGATGCCGCAGGCGCAAGCGCTGATCGCGCGCCAGCTGATCGCCGGCGAGACGACGCAGCGGCCGCGATGGTTCGGGTATCTCGAAGCATTGTCGGTGCTGGCGCTCGGCGCCGCGGCGATCATGTGGTCGCAGCGCCTCGATTTCTGGAAAGCGCTGGGCGTTGCAGCGCTCGCCTCGGCGCTGCTCTTTGCCGTGTCGCTCGGCGCCTTTGCGCAATCGGGAGCCCTGTTCGATCCATTGGCGCCGGCGCTCGCGCTGTTTCTTGGCGCGTTTTCAGTCGCGGGCGGTCGCTCGATCGGCGAGGCGATCAAGGACGATAAAGTGCGCGGCTCGTTCCAAGGCTCGCTACCAGAGCCGACGATGAAAAAAGTCCGCGAAGAAGGGAAGAGCGAAGTCCTTGAAGGCGTCAAGCGCCCGGTGACAATTCTTGCGTGCGAACTGAGCCTCCTCGACGACGACACCGAAAAGCTCAATCACGCGCCGGGCGAAGTGACAAACCTCATCGCCGCGGGCTGCGCGCATGTGAAGAAAGCGATCATCGAGGTTGGCGGCGCCGCCGACCAGGCCGAAGGCGGGCGCATCTTCGCCTATTTCAACGCGCCGCTCGAAAACGCCGACCATGTGCGCGACGCGTGCGCCGGCGCGCTTCGTCTCATCGAGAGCATGGATCGCATCAATATCGAACTGGAAGCCGCGCCCCGCCTCAAAGGCGTGCAGCTTCACCTCGCGATCGGCATCGCGACGGGCGACTGCTTCGTCGGTCCTATGGGTCAGGGCCGCGCCAACCGCTATTCCGCCGTCGGCCGCGCGATGGCGCTCGCCTCGTTCCTGTCACGGCAGGCAACCGTCTATGGCCCCGCGATCATCTGCGACGAGAGCGTCCACAAGCGCA
>JBJXFO010000006.1:0-38057 GCA_046154725.1 Parvularculaceae bacterium
ATGACGGGTGTGGCGCTCCTCGATCTGACGATGACTCGGTCTCGCAAACAGAATCATGAATCAAATCGCGGCTTCCCGCCACAGCCGTCGCTCAAACCACGTCGTAGGGTGAATAAGACGGGCTAAATCGCTCAGTTCATCGCTTTGGTCTGTGTCCGCCATGTCAAAGCGCTCGAGGAACGCGGTGCGGAATTCAGTCCTTGATATAGGCCCGTCAACGCCACCGGCGTTCTCAAACGCTGTTGACACGCCGGTCTCATTGTTTGGTTGGGGTTTCTGGCTGGGCGTGACGCTGACCGCCGCAGGCGGCGTCGCTGTTGCGGACTTCACCGAGAGCCCCCGCGCAAACGCGGTGTATTCTTCGAGACTGATCGCATCGTCGGCATTCGAGTCAGCCTGTTCAAACGTCAATTGCGCGACTTTGTCCGCATCCGTTTTATATTGAATGCTTGCAAGGGTGACGCCCTCGCCTGCCTGCATGGGTTCCGTTGCATCTGACGGGGTATCGCTCAGGCGGCCACTTACGCCCGGCGACGGCGAGACGCCAACAGGATTTTCTCGCGTTGCCTCGGAGGCTGTCGTCGTTGTCGGCGCAAATGTTGTCGATCCCGGCACAACTTGCTGATTTTCAGAGACGTAGCGATCATTCGGTCCTTCACCAATACCGGCATCGGTATTCGGCATCCGGGCGTCTTGAGCCGCGGCGATGTCTTTGTTCTCTTCGGCTTGCGTCTCGTTCGCCTGCGAGGTGGTTCTGTCGTCAGCGCCGCAGCCCGTGAGGCCGACGCTCGCCAACGCAAAAATGCATGTGTTGAAAGTTTTCATGAGTCACTCCTTGACTGCGCGCCGGTTCATATTCGGCTGAAGGAAAAACCCGGTGCGCTGAAAATGGTTGCTTGCGCCGCCGCGGCGCGGCCCGGCAGTTCCGTTCAGCGAGCCGAGGCCGAGTGCATAGAACCGGCTGCACATCAGCGTTTTATGGCCGGCGTGCCGACCTTATTAATTTTGCTTAAAGGTACAGCGGCAGAAGCGGGACTGCAGGGCGCCGAGCCTTCACTTGGGCTTGAACACCTCGTCGACGGAGCGCCCAAAGACGGCGGAAATTCTGAACGCCAGTGACAGGCCGGGGTCGTACCGGCCTTTTTCTATCGCCAGGATTGTCTGGCGCGCGACCTCGACGCGCGCGGCAAGTTCGCCTTGCGTCATGCCGGCCGCCTCGCGCAATTCGCGAATGCGGTTCATAAGCGCGACAGCAAAAACTGCCGTAGACAGACGATGACGCCCCAACCGCCGACGATCGCCGGCAACACCCAGATCATCGAGATGCGAAACGGCGCGGCGCCTTCCAGCAACCCGATGGAGAAACTGGACAGCGCAACGATGAGCGCGCTTACGGCAAAGCTCTCGACATGAAGCCGCTTGTACATTTCATCGAGCGTTGCGAAATGCCGGAACGCCACAAAAGTTGCGAGCAGCGCCGGACCCGTTGGCGCGAGCGCGATCGCCAGCAACAAAGGCCCGCTCGGCTGCAGCGCCTTGGCGAGATAGACGGCGCCAACCACCGTGACCGCATAAAGCCCCATTGCGCCCAGAAACTCTCGCCGGTATTTGCGGGGATTAAAGGACAAGGCTTCTTAGTCCTTAATCTTCGGGTCGATTGCACAGCGATTGGGACCGCGCGCACTGACCGCGATGATCCCCGTCGCAACAGCGACGCCGATGGCGATACCGACGCTGAGGTCGCGCGAGGAGACCGTGACGGCGGAGCCGATGCCAATCAAAAAAACGAGGAAAATCAGGGGCTTCGGAATTTTCATGGTGCACCGCTTCAAAAAATAGTCAGGTTTATATAACATACTTTTTGTACGTATCAAGTCATATTTATATGACCTATTCTCAGTCGCCGGCAAATGCGCCGGCTCTTTGGCGTCGATGCTCCTTGCACGGCGGACAATGGAGAAGGGGACAGTGTTTGACGCCGGAATTAGCGACCAGAAATGTGCGTAACCGTTTCGGTGTCGCGCGGGGACTGTCACAACGACCGCATCGTGGTAAGGGAAAGCGTTGCGTTTGTGTGTCGCGTTTCCGCCGTAAGGCCGCTCCCATCAACACAAAGGAAATCGCTCATGACCACCGAACCTCGCGACTCACATTTGCACCGCTCCTCCGGTGGGCTCTGGTGGCTGGCGATCGCCCTTCCCGGCGTGATGATCGCGTCGCTTGTGGGCTTGCAGATGCTGTGGAGCCAGCAGGCCGATCGCGCGGCGAGCGCTGTTCCGGCGCCCGTCGCCGACGCGGTTGTGGAGCCGGCGCCTGAACCTGCCGCAGAGCCCGCACCGGTTGTGACCGAAACGCCCGCTGAATTCGTCCGCGAGCTCGACGGCGCGCCCCTTCGCGGCGCTGTCGACGGCGTTGAATCGAAATTGATTGGCTTCATCGAATCCGGCGCTGAACCGTGCACGGACGCGCCATGCTGGTTCACCTTTGACCGGCTGACCTTCGAAACCGGATCGGCCGCGCTCGACATGGAACAATCCGCCGCGCAGATCGACAACATTCACCGGATTCTCACTGCTTATCCGGGCATTCAACTGAAGATTGGCGGCTACACCGACAATACCGGCCCGGAGGAGGTCAATATGGCGCTAAGCGAAGCGCGCGCCGATGCGGTCGTCGCCGCGGTCGCATCGCTCGGGACCGACCCCGCCCGCATGGACGCCGAAGGCTATGGACCCCAGCACCCTGTCGCGACCAACGACACCGAAGAAGGCCGCGCACAGAACCGGCGCATCGATGTACGCGTCCGGCAAAGATAGGAATTAGGGATTAGCGATTAAGTCGCGCGCGATTAGTCCCAAAACCGATTGGGCGGCTTCTCCAAATCCCTAGTCCCCAATCCCCAATCCCTCTACTTTCCCCACATGCGGGGATGGTTTGAGCAAGGGATGCCAGGGGGGCGCGTGCGGTTGCGCCACCCGGTCTGGTTCGTCCGGCATGGCCAAACGGACTGGAACGCCGAGCGCCGCTTTCAGGGCCATTCAGACATTGCGCTGAATGACACGGGCCGCGCACAAGCCGCACGCAATGGCGCGGCGCTCAAGGCGGCGGTCAGGGACGCGCGCGCCATCGCCTTCATATCAAGCCCGCTGTCCCGCGCCACCGAGACGCTGGAGATCGTGCGCGAGGCGATGGGTTTGCCGCGCCAGCGATATGCAATCGACGATCGGCTCATCGAGATCGACCTCGGCGCGTGGAACGGGCGCACCTATGACGAGATCGCTGCGGAAGATCCCGGCGTTCATGAACGGCGCGCGACAGAGAAGTGGAGTTTTCGCGCGCCCGGCGGCGAGAGCTACGCCGATGCCGCCGCGCGCGTCCGGGAATTCCTGACGACGCTCAAGCGGCCCGCTGTTATTGCCGGTCACGGTGCCTCAGGGCGGATTGCGCGCGCGTATCTCCTCGGCCTCAAACCCTCACGCGCGCCGCACCTTCCCTCGCCACAAGATCAGGTGTTCGAGATCGCCAAAGGCGGCGAGCGCACCTTGTGACCCGCGCTGCGGCGCAAATAGCGCAACCGTGAAAAAGCGTCGCAGTGCGCCCGATCTTCGTCGCACGCGCGCCGCAATCGCGTTACAATATCCATGCGACTCGCAGAGGCCGGGAAATTCGCTTCGATTGCGCTTTTCCTCAAACAAAAATTAAGGGCCCCGGCGTTAACCTTGTTCCCGCGGCGAGCGGCCGGACGCTGGCGCGCGGGACTGATCGGGTGCTTTCCGGCATCGGTGCGGAGTTAAAAACGCAAGCATTTCAAGGCTAGAGTTTGAGTAGGTCGCGGGCGCCATATGGTTGAGACATCTCGCCGAACGCTGCCAGCCGGCAAGGGCTCTGGCGCTTGTGAAAAAGCGGCGTCCGCCCACATGTCAGGATGGGCCGACGATGTCCCCAGCGCGGCTGCGAAAGATGCGCAACGCGCCGATCTGATCGGGCCAAGCGACGGCGGACAAAAAGTTTGGGGCGGGGATCGAGATGATCCGCGCCTTTTTTATTTCCGGGCGCTGCTCGATGGCGACCGGTTTTTCGGCGGCGTCGGGCGCGCGTGAGCCGCGCGCGGGAACAGGGAAGCGAGTGAGATTGTCATGACCAACGGTTTCGATGTGTTCGACCTCTTCTCCGAGAGCTACAGCCGCGTGAAGCAGGAGGCGATGAGCTTGCGCGACTATCTGCTGGCGGCGCGCGACGATGCGCTGCTCTACGCCTCTCCTGCCGAGCGGATGGTGAAGGCGATCGGCGAGCCGGAATTGATCGACACCTCGCGCGACCCACGCCTCAGCCGCATTTTCTTCAACCGCACAATCCGGCGTTACAAAGCGTTCGAAGGCTTTTACGGCATGGAGGACACGATCGAGCGGATCGTTTCCTATTTCCGTCACGCCGGTCAGGGCCTCGAAGAAAAACGCCAGATCATCTATCTGCTCGGGCCCGTCGGCGGCGGCAAATCCTCACTTGCCGAACGCCTGAAAGAGCTGATGGAAGTCAGCCCGATCTACGTTTTGAAAGCCGGCAAGGAAATCTCGCCGGTATTCGAGAGCCCGCTTGGCCTGTTTCAGTCGGACGATCTCAAATCGCTTCTCTCCGAAAAATACGGCATCGAGAAGCGCCGCCTGACGAGCGTCATGAGCCCATGGGCGGTCAAGCGCCTCGATGAATTCGGCGGCGATATTTCAAAGTTCGAGGTCGTGCGCCTCTACCCCTCGAAACTGCGCCAGATCGGTATCGCGAAGACGGAGCCGGGCGATGAAAACAATCAGGATATCTCCGCCCTGACGGGCAAGGTGGATATCCGCAAGCTAGAACATTTCAGCCAGTCGGACAGCGACGCCTATTCCTATTCCGGGGGCCTGTGCCGCGCGAACCAGGGGCTTCTTGAGTTTGTCGAGATGTTCAAGGCGCCGATCAAGGTTTTGCACCCGCTGCTGACGGCGACGCAGGAAGGCAATTATGTCGGCACCGAATCGCTGGGGCCGATCCCGTTCAATGGCGTTATCCTCGCGCATTCGAACGAGAGCGAGTGGATCCAGTTCCGCGGCAACAAGAACAACGAAGCGTTCCTCGACCGTATCAGCGTTATCAAGGTTCCCTATTGCCTGCGCGTTTCGGAAGAACGGCTGATCTATCAGAAGCTGTTGCAAAGCTCGGAACTGGCCAACGCGGCCTGCGCACCGGAAACGCTCGACCTCCTCGCGCGGTTTTCGGTGTTGACGCGCCTCAAGGAGCACGAGAACTCGAACCTCTATTCAAAGCTGCGCGTCTATGACGGCGAGAAGCTGAAGGATTCAGATCCCAAAGCCAAGACCATGCAGGAATACCGCGACGCCGGCGGCATCGATGAAGGCATGGACGGCGTTTCGACCCGCTTTGCCTACAAAATCTTGTCGGAGACCTTCAATTTTGACACGGACGAAGTCGCTGCCGACCCGGTGCACCTCATGTATGTGCTGGAAAACGCCATCAAGCGCGAACAGCATTCCGACGAGATCGAGAAGAAATATCTCGAATTCATCAAGGAGGATCTCTCCAAGCGCTATGCCGATTTCATCGGCAAGGAGATCCAGAAAGCTTATCTCGAAAGCTATTCTGAATACGGACAGAACCTCTTTGACCGGTACATTTCCTATGCCGACGCCTGGATCGAGGATCAGGACTTCAAGGACGCCGACACCGGCCAATTGCTCGACCGCCAGACGCTCGACACGGAGCTTTCAAAGATCGAAAAGCCGGCCGGCATCGCCAACCCGAAAGACTTCCGCAACGAGGTCGTCAAGTTCACCCTGCGCGCGCGCGCGGCGAACGCCGGCAAGAACCCGGCATGGACGTCTTATGAAAAACTCCGCAATGTCATCGAAAAGCGGATGTTCAGCCAGGTCGAAGACCTTCTCCCCGTGATCTCTTTCGATTCGAAGAAAGATTCAGAGACCGAGAAGAAGCACGAAAACTTCGTCGATCGCATGACGGAGCGCGGCTACACATCGCGCCAAGTGCGGCGGCTGGTTGAATGGTATATGCGGGTTAACAAGGCAGGGTAGGAGGCAATAGGCGGTAGGCAATAGGCAATAGGCTGTGTCGCTACTCCCTACTGCCTGCTCACTACTGCCTTCTTTCTATGAACCATTTCCACTTCATCGATCGCCGCAAGAACCCGAAGGGCAAGTCGCTCGGCAATCGCCAGCGGTTTCTTCGCCGCGCGCGCGTGCAGATCAAGGAAGCGGTGAACAAATCCTTGCGCGACCGCTCGCTCGCCGATCTCGACAAGGGCGAGAAGATCACGATCCCCTCGAAGTCGACGTCGGAGCCGCGCTTTCGGCTCGGCCCGGATGCGGGGACGCGCGAGTGGGTTGCGCCCGGCAACAAGGAATTCGGGCCCGGCGACCGCATCAAAAAGCCGCCGAAGCAAGGCGGCAAGGGCGGCGGCAAGGATGCGTCGGATTCTGGCGAGGCCGAGGACAGCTACCAGTTCACGCTGACACAGGACGAATTCCTCGACATCTTCTTTGAAGACCTCGAACTGCCGAACCTCGTCAAGCGGACGCTGAAGGATACCAAAGCCATTGCATGGCGCAGAGCCGGCATCACGGTTGCGGGGTCGCCGACCAATATGAATTTGGTCCGCACCATGAGGAATGCGCATGGCCGCCGCCTCGCGCTGAAGCGGCCGTCAAACCGCGAAATGAACGACCTTAAAGAACGCCTCTTCGATCTTGAGCGCATCGCCGAGCCGAGCGAAGGCGAGATCGCCGAGAAGCTTGCGCTGCTCGAACAATTGCAGGCGATGGAAGCACGGCGGCGCTGGGCGCCGTTCATCGACCCCCTCGATGTGCGCTATAACGCCTATGCGCCAACGCCGGTGCCGACGACGGCGGCCGTCATGTTCTGCCTGATGGACGTCTCCGGCTCGATGGGCGAGCGCGAAAAAGACCTCGCCAAGCGCTTTTACATGCTGCTCTATCTGTTCCTGAAGCGGCGCTATGAGCGTGTCGACGTCATCTTCATCCGCCACACGCATCACGCCGAGGAAGTCGACGAGGAAGAATTCTTTTACTCCCGCCAGTCGGGCGGCACGGTCGTTTCAACCGCGTTGGAGAAAATGCTCGAGATCCAGCGCGAGCGCTATTCGGCCGCCGAGTGGAACATCTACGTCGCGCAAGCCTCCGACGGCTACACGCAGTCGGGCGACGCCAAACGGTGCGTTGAAATGCTCGACGAAGACGTGATGCCGATTGCGCAGTATTACGCTTACATCGAAATTCTTGACGAGCGCGAGTTGGAGGTATTCTCCGACAAGGATAGCGGCGCCGAACTCTGGCGCGCCTACCGCACTTTTGCGCCAAGATGGAAAACCTTCGCGCAGACGCGTATCGCCAAGCCCTCGGATATCTTCCCGGTGTTTCGGGAGTTGTTCGCGAAGAACACGCGGGAGGCGGCGTGAGCGGGGCAATGACCACCTTCGCGCCCCGCCTCGACATCCTGCCCGGCGCGCAGCGCACGCTGTGGCCGGAGCTTGCCGCGACGCCGACCGAATTCACGCTCTACGGCGGCACCGCGATCGCGCTTCAGCTGAGTCACCGGCAAAGCGTCGATTTTGATTTTTTCTCGATTACGGATTTCGATCCCGCTGAACTTGCGCAACGCGTTCCCTATTTGACGGGAGGAGAGGTTGTTCAGCTAGAGAACAACACGCTGACGATGCGCGTCCGCCGCAAGGATTGGGTTCTGATTTCTTTCTTCAAGCCGCCGAGTATAAGGCCTTTCGCGCCCCTGCTGACGGCGCGCGACAATGGCCTCAAAGTCGCCGCGCTGATTGATCTCGCCGGCCTGAAAGCCGAACTCGTGCAAGCGCGCGCAGCCGCTAAGGACTACATTGATCTTGCGGCCCTCTTCACATCAGGGATTCGCCCGATCGAGGCGATCGCAGCCGCGCAGATCATTCACGGGGAATCTTACAACCCGTGGATTACGGTCAAGGCGTTGACCTCTTTTGTTGATGGGGACCTGCCAGCGCTCGACAAGGCCTTACGCCGCCGTTTGCAGGAAGCGGCGGACAGCGTCAATCTCCACGACTTGCCGCGAACCGTCGTAGATCTGCGTGCGCTCTATGCGAGGCCTGCATGACGCGGCTAGTCCTTACACCGGCTTTGCGCGAAGCGGCGAGGCGTTGCCTTTGGTTCAAATCGCCAGAAGAGGCGGTTGATTACCCCGAGCAACTTGCAGCGCATATCATGACATATGGCGGGACGGCTGATATCGACGCCCTGCGCGAGCAGCTTGATCTTGAAGACATCCGGAACGCCCTTGACGACGCGCCGGCGGGCGTATTCGACGCGCGATCGTGGGCCTTTTGGAACGTCAAGGTCGGCCGCTTCGAGACGCCGCCGATGCCCGTGCGGAGATTTGAATGAGCGCCCTCCTCTTCGCCGACAGCGAGTGGTCGTTCGATCGCCTCAAGGCGACCTACAACGCCATCGAGGACATCGCGCTCAACGATCTGAAACTCGAGGTTTATCCCAACCAGATCGAGATCATTTCGTCGGAGCAAATGCTCGACGCCTATTCCTCGCACGGCATGCCGCTGATGTATCAGCACTGGTCCTACGGCAAGCACTTCGCGCGCGACCAGATCATGTACCAAAAGGGCTATCAGGGCCTCGCCTATGAGATCGTCATCAATTCGGACCCCTGCATCGCCTATCTGATGGAAGAAAACACGATGGGGATGCAGGCGCTTGTCATGGCGCATGCGTGTTTTGGTCACAATCACTTCTTCAAGAACAATTACCTGTTTCGTCAGTGGACGGACGCTGAGGGCATTCTTCCCTATCTCGACTTTGCCAAGAAATATATCGGCAAATGCGAGGATGAATTCGGTCTCGAAGAGGTCGAGAGGATACTCGACAGCGCGCATGCGCTAATGGACCAGGGTGTCTTCCGCTATGCGCGCCCGCCGCGCCTGTCGGAGGCCGATCAACTTGCGAAAGCAGTTGCCCGCGCCGAGCACGAGCAAAAAACTTTCAACGACATCTGGCGCACGCTTCCGAAGACCGAGGAACGCGACGAGGACGCGGAAGAGCGCCAGCTTGAGGTCCGGAACATCAAGCTGCCCGAGGAAAACCTCCTCTATTTCATCGAGAAGGCCTCGCCGGTTCTCAAGCCCTGGCAGCGCGAACTGGTGCGCATCGTCCGCAATGTGTCGCAATATTTCTATCCGCAAAAGCAGACGAAGGTCATGAATGAGGGCTGCGCGACTTTCGTGCACCACTACATTATGAACGCGCTTTATGATCGCGGCCTCATCAATGAGGGCGCGATCCTCGAATTCCTGCACTCGCATTCCTCGGTTGTCTTCCAGCCGGAGTTTGACGATCCGCGCTATTCAGGCCTGAACCCTTACGCGCTTGGCTTTGCGATGATGGAGGACATCCGCCGCATCTGCGAGGCGCCGACGGCTGAGGATCGCGAATGGTTTCCCGCGATTGCAGGCTCTGGCAAATGGCGCGACGTGATGAAAGATGCGTGGACAAACTATCGTGACGAGAGTTTCATTCTGCAATATCTGTCGCCGACAGTAATCCGCAATTTCCGTCTCTTTGCGCTCAATGATGACGCCAGCGAAGGCCATATCGAGATCGAGGCGATCCACGACGCGCAAGGCTATCGCCGCGTGCGCGAAACACTGGCGCGGCAATATGATCTCGGCATGCATGAGCCGAATATCCAGGTCGTCGCCGCCGACCTTGAAGGCGACCGCATGATCACGCTGCGCCATGGCACAAATGCCGGGCGGACGCTCGACGCCAAGACCCGCGATGAAGTGCTGTGGCACGTGCATCGATTGTGGGGGCACAAGGTCAAGCTGGACGAGGAGCCGGCGTAGCCATGCGCTTTCCCCGCTCAGTTGACGGCGGATATCGATTCGCTCCATCCGCCCTACGGGATCATTTATCCCGCCCGAAATTCGGCACGTCCATTTCCTGACCTGCCGCGACGATTGCGCGGCGCAGGGCGCGGCCGCGGGCGAAGACGCGCTCCAGCGTTTCGGCGTCGCCCCAGCGGATCGCGCGCTGGAGGAGGGCCAGTTCCTCGGAAAATCGCCCGAGGACTTCAAGCACCGCGGATTTATTGTTGAGAAAGACATCGCGCCACATGACGGGGTCGGACGCCGCGATACGCGTGAAATCGCGAAAGCCGCCGGCCGAATATTTGACGATCTCGGCCTCGGCAACGCTTTCCAGATCGTCCGCCGCGCCGACGAGCGTGAAGGCAATAAGGTGCGGGAGGTGTGAAGTGATCGCCAGCGCAAGATCGTGATGGACGGGGTCCATCATCTCGACTTCCGAGCCGACGGCGCGCCACAGCGCGGCTGCTGTCTCGACCGCAGCCTTGTAGGCCACATCCTCGCGCGCGAGCGGGGTGATGATCGCCCAGCGCTTCTCGAACAAGGCCGCAAAGCCGGCTTCCGGTCCCGACTGCTCGGTTCCCGCGACCGGGTGGCACGGCACGATATGGACGCGCGGCGACAGCGCTGCCGCCACCTCGACGACGACGCCCTTGACCGAGCCGACATCGATGACGAGGGCGCCATCGTCCGCCGTCGCTGCAACGGCTGAAAGCACCGCCGCCATGACGCCGACTGGCGTTGAAACGATGACCAGGCTGGCGCCTTTGAGCGCCTCGCCCAGCGTATCCGGCGCTTCATCGACGGCGCCGCAGGCAAGCGCGCGGGCGCGAACATCTGTATCAAGATCAAACCCGGCAACGCGGCCGGCAACCCCTTGCGCGCGCAGCGCACGCGCCATCGAGGAGCCGATGAGGCCGATGCCGATGACGGCTGCCTTGTCAAAATGCGGGGTCACGCTGTTCTATCTTTCTGTTTTGCAGTGCGGGCGCCGATCATCGCTGGCCGCGCCGCGATCGGCCCGCCAATGCGCCGCCGGCTGCGCACCCCGACCCCAATAGGCTGTGCCATGTCTTTTGCGGCCTCAACCAGGATGACGCCGCCGAGCCCCGACCACAGGCGCGCGCCTGCGCGCTCCCACGCGCGCGCCGCGCGCAACAGGAAGCGCGCGCCGATCGGGGGGAAATAGAGTGCGGAGGACCACGCAGTCGGCCGGAACATGGATTGCTGCAAGACCTGCTCAAGCTGCCGCTTGAGATAAGGCCGCCCGTGCGCGAACGGCGTTGTGTCGATCATCGACCAAAGCCCGCGCCGGTGCGCGACAACGATAATGAGGCGTCCCTCGCTTGACATCACGCGCCAGCATTCGCGCAGCAAGCGTTGTGGATCATCGGCTTCTTCGAGACCATGAACGACGAGCAGGCGGTCAATCGATGCATCGGGGAGCGGCCATAAATGCTCGCCCGCAAGCAGCGCGGCGTTCGGCGCGCCCAGCGGCCAGCGCACCACCCCTTGTTCGCCCGGCGCGATTGCTATCGCGCGCTCGGCTTTGGCAAACAGCGACAGATAAGGCTCGGCGTGACCAAAACCCGCAACGCGCAAGCGGTCATGATCGCGCCACGCCTCCTCAAGGCGCGCGGCGACAAAACCCCGCGCGGTGCGGCCGAGCGGCGTCTCGTAGAAGTCGTGGAGGTCGAGAATGTCAGTGCGCATGGCGTGATCGCGCGTCAGCCTGGCGGCAGCGCAGCGGGAATATCCGTATGCCGAAAGTCATTGCCAACATAAAGCAAGGCGGCGCCTTGCTCCTTTGCCAGCGCATAACTGAAACAATCGCCAAAGTTGAGGCTCGCGGGATGAACGCCCTTGCCCCAACGGTCATAGGCGTCGGCGACAGCTTCAGCGAAAGCGCGCGTGACGGGCGCAATGTCCGCGCCGACGCCATCGATGAGCGCAGCCATTTCCGCGCCGACCCCGCGTCGGCGGGCGACGATCAGAGCTTCGGCAAGCGTTCCAGCAGACATGGAGAGCGACGGCGCGGTCGCCATCACATCCGCGACTGCGCCCGCTTGTGGATCGTCAAGCAGGATCGCCATCAACGCCGAACTGTCGATGACCATCATCCTGGAAGGCCGTCGTCGCCGAACAGAAAATCCTGGCTGCGCGCAGCGCCGGGGCCTTGCCCGCGCTTTTCGGCGGCGCGGGTGCGGGCGGCGGCGATAGCGCTGCGGCGCGCGTCGATGCTGGCCGGCCGGTGAACCGGGATAAGGCGAACGACCGGCTGACCATGGCGGGTGAGCACAACTTCCTCACCGCCCTCGGCCCGGCGGACGAGCTCGGTCAGCTGACCTTTGGCGTCGGATACAGACACGCGCATTCCGAGAATATAGTCTATTAAATGGACCAATACAAGATTGGGCGGTCACGCAGGATCGGCGCTAAAGATTGATCCATGCTGATCGACATCCGCCAGTTCCCCTGCCTTTCGGACAATTACGGCTTTCTGGTGCGGGACAGCGCAACAGGCGCCGTCGCCTCAATCGATACGCCGGACGCAGAAGCCGTTAACGCCGCGCTTGCGCGCGAGGGCTGGCGTCTGACGCATATTCTCAACACGCATTGGCACCCTGACCACGCCGGCGGAAACCTCGTGCTTAAAGCGCGCTGGAACTGCCGCATCATTGGGCCGCGCGGCGAAGCGGCGAAAATACCGGGGATCGATGAGGCTGTCGGCGAGGGCGACACCGTCGTGCTCGGCGAGACGCGCGCTGTTGTGCGCGAGGCGCCGGGGCACACACTCGGCCACATCGTCTATCACTTCGCCGACGACACCGCAGCCTTCGTCGGCGACGTCATCTTCGCGCTCGGCTGCGGGCGCCTGTTCGAGGGGACGCCGGCGCAAATGTGGACGTCGCTACAGAAAATCGCCGCGATGCCGCCGGAGACGATGCTCTATTGCGCGCATGAATACACGGCGTCGAACGCGCGCTTTGCCGTGACGGCCGACCCCGGAAACGCCGCGCTCGCGCAGCGATTTGCGGAGATCAACGCCAAACGCGCGCGCGGCGAGCCGACAGTGCCGATGACGGTCGCGGAGGAGTTGGGGACCAACCCCTTCCTGCGAGCCGATGACAAGGACGTCAGGCGCTCCGTCGGCATGGAGGACGCCGGCGCAGCTGAAGTTTTCGCAGAAATCCGTAGGCGGAAGGACAGCTTTAAATGAGCAACCCGGGGGAGAAATTCGACGGACGGCGGTACTTCATCGAGGGCGCGATGGTGCCTGCGTCGCTTACAGCACTGGCATTCGTCGCAGGACTCGGCCTTGCATTTAACGAAAATCCGGGGATCGAAATTCCCGAGGCAATCCATAACGCTTGGGTCATCGTTAGACTTGGCCTCATTATTTCGCTCGGGGTCACAGGCACGTCGCTTTACGCTTTTCTATTTGACCTAGGACGCCCAAAGGGCCGCTGGCGATTTCTTGGCGCAGTGAGCGTATTGGGCGTCGTAGGGTTTGCCTCGTATCGGACTCGCCACCTTGAGATTATCGAGATTTAATTAGAAATGCGTGGCACCACGATGTCGTTAAGGGTACACGACGGCACCAACAGCCGCTTGATCGCGCCTCAGATGGTTTGCAAAGAAGGGCATTAATCCGCGGACGGCAGCGTCACATTCTGTCCGTACAGGGATATTGTCGAGATCGCCATTTTCGCCGAGCCGTCGATCGGCTTTCGGCTGAATGAGACATAGATGAGCGTAGCATTCGCCGGATCGTAGATGCGGCGCACGGCGAGTTCCTTGAAGATGAGGCTTTGGCTCTGTGAAAAAACTTCCTCGCCGCTTTTGTCGAGGTCGATCGGGCCGATCGCGATCGGGCCGGTCTGGCGGCAGGCAATCGACGAGTTCGACGGGTTCTCGAACCAGTTGCCCTTGGCGAGGCGGTCCCAAACGGCGCGGTCGAAATAGCTGAGATGACAGGTGACGCCTTCGACCTTTGGGTCTTTCAGCGCCTCCAGCTTGATCTCATTGCCGATGAGATCGTTCTTGAACTCGCCAACCTCCTCATGCTGGCCGGCGCCGCAAGCGGCGAGCAGGGAAATCATCAAGACGGCGAGAGCGTTGCGCATCCACGGCATTTGGACCCGGCGCCACTACAATTCAATCCGCGCGCGATTTATTCCGCGCCGCCAATCGTCGCCAGCGTAGCCGCATAGCCATCGCCGTCCGGCGTAGCGCCGAAGCGCAACGTCTTGCCCGAAAGGTCAGGGCCAGAGCCGTCGCCGGCGCAGACAAATCGTCCAACGACGTTGGTTCGCCCTGCCCTGCAGATCGTTTCAACTGCACCGAGCGCGCTGTCGCAGGCGCCGGCAAGGCTTTCACTTGCAGGCCATTCGTCTGACGCGGCCCAGTCAATCGACGCATTGATGGCGCGCCCGCAGGTCTCGCTGGTGAAATCGGCCTGACTGGCCAGTTCAGCGTTTTCCTTTTCACGCGCACGAAGATCGCGAAGCGATTGCCCGCTTGCTGACGTCGTCAGCGCCGCAGCGAGAGCCACAGCCACGAATAAATGGCGTTTTTGCATCATACGACCATGGTCCCGCATTAGGGCGACTTTAGGACCGTCCCGGTCGCCGTAGCAGCGCCGAACCCTATCAGAGCGATGCTTCAAGAAAGCTTGCGATTTCCGAAGACGACGGGCGCCCCGCTGCGTCTGCCGCCGGGTCATAACGGACGGACAGGACCCCGCCCGAAAGGCCGACAGCGGGCGGCCTGCCGACCGTGAATGCGATGGAGCGGATGCGCCCGGCAATAATGCGGGCGCCCGTCGGGTCGTCGGCGACGCGGCCAAGGCCCTTGGCCGCGCGCGCGACAGCATCGGCAAGGACACTTGCCCCGCCCCCGGCATCGGCCGCAGGATCGCCGATATTGAACAGGACCGGCGCACCGACCTTGGCGCTGATGATCGCCGTGGCGCGCTGCGCCCGCGCCCGCGCTGTTTCGACGGTCGCAAATTCGAGCGTTAACAGCGGATCTTCGCCATAGGATTTGGACGCGGCAAGACCGCGCGGATCGCCGGGCCAGAAAACCGTGGCGCCGCCATAGGCCGAAACGCGCAAAAGCGCCTCGCCGCCCGTGTCGCGCCAAACTGTGTCGCCCCGCGGCGCGCGCGTTGCGGTCAGAAGATAGATCTCCTCCGCTGGCGTTGCCTCATCAATGATGCAGTCGATACGGGTATCGCCGTCGCCACACAGAAATTTGAGCCGGGCGTCGCGGGGGCCCGGCTGGAACAGGAAAACGCGGTCATCCGTGGCAATCAAATAGCGCTCGACCACGTCCCGGGTCTCAAGGCGCGCCGCTTCGGAGCGCCGCTCGCCGACAAGCGCAGAGAATGGGTCAGCCGAAAACGACGCCGGGCGCGGGTCTTGCGCCAACGCCACCGACGGCATTGCCGTCGCCAGCATTGCTGCGACCGCCGTGAGACCGCCAATGAAAACTTTTTTAACCATCAAACCCCGGGACGGGCGCCAATTCGGGCCCCGCGACCATGAGACCCTAACGGCCCTTTTGGGCGAAATCCGGGCGCCGATGCGACAATCCCGCGCCTCGGTTCGCCGGAAGCCGCGCCGTATTAACGGAAAACCGGCAGCCGCTTTTCCGCCCGGCGCTCAGGCCGCGATGTATTGGCCGCCATTGGCAGTCAGCACCGACCCGGTAATGAAGCCGGCCTTGTCGTCAGCCAGAAAGACAACGCAGCGGGCGATTTCATCGGCCTCGCCAAGGCGCCCGACCGGGATCTGGGCAATGATCTTTTGCAATACCGCCGGATCGACCGCCGCGACCATCTCCGTCGCAATGTAGCCGGGCGCGATCGCGTTGACCGTGACACCCTTGAACGCGCCCTCCTGCGCCAGTGCGCGGGTAAAGCCAATCATGCCCGCCTTGGCGGCGCAGTAATTCGACTGGCCCGCCTGACCCTTCTGGCCGTTGATGGACGAAATGTTGACGATCCGTCCAAAGCTGCGCTCGCGCATGCCGGGGAAGACCTGATGCGACATGTTGAAAACGCTGTCGAGATCGGCGCGCATGACCTCGCGCCATTGCTCGGGCCGCATCTTGTGAAAAAAGCCGTCGCGCGTGATGCCAGCATTGTTGACGAGAATGTCGGTTGCGCCTTGCGCCTGCTCGATTGCGGCAACGCCCGCCTTGCAGGCGTCGTAGTCGCCAACGTCCCATTTGAACGCTTTGACGCCGGTTTCCGCCGTGAAGGCTTTTGCCGCCTCGTCATTGCCGGCATAGGTCGCCGCGACCGTCACGCCCGCCTCTTTCAAAGCGAGCGAAATCGCACGCCCGATACCGCGCGTGCCGCCGGTGACGATTGCCGTGCGTGTGCCCATGATTTCTTCTCCCAGTATCGACTTTGTCGCGCTGGCATGCGCGGCGATGTTAGTCTCGCGGCCACAGTGTGGCGCCAAGCGAGGCCCGGACGCAACGCAAAGCTGCGGATCGAGCTAAGTTTTGATCGTGCAGCAAATATTGATCGAACACCGGCACGGTGAAATCGATATCGATTTTATCGAAGTATATCAGCATCGCGATATACCCGGATAAACTTCATAGATTTAGGCTTCGAACTCGAAAGCTCAAACCCTCTCCACGCACATCGCGATGCCCATGCCGCCGCCGATGCACAGCGTCGCGAGGCCTTTTTTCGCGGTCCCCCGGTTCATTTCATAAAGCAGCGTTGTCAGGATGCGGGCGCCCGAAGCCCCGATCGGATGGCCGATGGCGATGGCGCCGCCGTTGACGTTAACCTTCGACGGGTCCCAGCCGAGTTCCTTGCCGACCGCAAGCGCTTGCGCCGCGAACGCCTCGTTTGCTTCGATGAGGTCAAGATCGGCAAGGCGCCAGCCGGCTTTTTCGAGCGCCATACGCGAGGCGGGCGCAGGACCAATGCCCATGATTGACGGATCGACGCCGCAATGGGCGGCGGCTGCAATACGCGCGAGCGGCTTCAGCCCGCGTCGTTCGGCCTCTTTCTCCGACATGACGACGAGGGCCGCGCCCCCGTCATTGAGGCCCGATGCATTGGCGGCAGTCACGCTGCCATCCTTGGCGAAGGCAGGCTTTAGCCCGGCGATCGTCGCCATGGTGACGCCGTCGCGAATATACTCATCCGTATCGAACACCGTGTCGCCCTTGCGCGACTTGATGACGACGGGGGCGATTTCATCCTTGAACTTGCCGGCTTTCTTCGCCGCTTCGGCCTTGTTCTGGCTGGCGACCGCAAACGCGTCCTGATCCTCGCGGCTGATCTGGTATTTCTGTGCGAGGTTCTCGGCAGTCTGGCCCATGTGGTAATTGTAGAAAGCGTCCCAGAGCCCGTCCTTGATCATGGTGTCGATCTGGGAGACATCGCCCATTTTTGTGCCTGTACGGAGGAACATCGCGTGCGGGCTGAGCGACATGCTCTCGTGCCCGCCGGCAATGACGATCGTCGCATCGCCCGACTTGATCGCCTGCGCGGCGAGCGCGACAGCGCGCAGACCCGAGCCGCAGACCTGATTGATCGTCATCGCCGGGCGCTCCTTGGCGATCCCGGCGCCCATGGCCGCCTGGCGCGCGGTATTTTGACCCTGCGCCGTCTGGAGGACGTGGCCCATGATGACTTCGCCAACTTCATCGGGGCCGACGCTCGCGCGCGCCATTGCGGCCTTTATTGCCGTCTCGCCAAGCATGGCGGCCGCGACGCTGGAAAGCCCGCCTGCAAAAGAGCCCACTGCGGTTCTCGCCGCCGAGGCAATTACTACGCCGCTCATTAAGTCCTCCATCCATGCGTGACGCCCCTGCGCCGCAGCGCCGCGTTTATGAGCCCAAGGCCCGCTTCGCAAGGGCCCGCTTCGGGAGAACCGGCGCTGCAAGGCCGGTAAGCGCGTCGTGGGCAATCTGTCTTTTCATGCTATAGAAAGGTTAGCAGGCGCACAAAAATGCTGCGCCGCAGCATGAAATTTCATGCTGCGCAATAAATCGGGAGGCTTTCGGTGTCGGTCAGCGAAGAGGAAAAGGGCGCGAAAGTAAACCCGCGCAAGGGACGCGGCGAAAACGACGCCATCGTTATCAAGAAATACGCGAACCGGCGGCTCTATAACACCGCCACAAGCGCTTACGTGACGCTCGACTACCTCGCGGACATGGTGAAAAAAGGCCAGGATTTCATTGTCTATGACGCCAAGACAAATGACGACATTACCCATTCGGTCCTGACACAGATCATCTTCGAAGAAGAAACGAAGGGCACGAACCTGTTGCCGATCCAGTTCCTGCGCCAGCTGATCAAATTTTACGGCGACAATCTGCAGGCATTCGTGCCGTCTTATCTCGAAATGAGCATGGACGCGTTTTCGCGCAATCAGGATCGCATGCGCAGCCAGGTACGCGACACGTTCGGCGCAGCGCCCGGCTTTCAGGTTTTCGGCGACATGGCGCGCCAGAACATGGCGCTGTTCGACCAGGCGATGAAAATGTTCGCGCCCATGGGCGGGTTTTATCAGCAAGGGAGAGCGGCCGCCGCAAGCGACGAGCCGGCGAGCGAGTTGCAGTCCTTGAAGGACGAACTTGCCGACCTGAAGCGTCAGCTGGCAAAGCTCGAGAAGGATCGCTGACGGATCAGCCGTGCGCGCGGATTTGCATCAGCGGGGCTTCGTTCGGCGCGCCCCCTGGCAGCCATGACGGCGCGGTCTCGGGCTTGCCGATCAGATAGCCTTGCAGGAAATCGACGCCGAGGCCCTTGAGCAGCATCGCGTCGGCTTCATTATCGACCCATTCGGCGACCGTCTTCATCCGGAAGTTGCGGGCAAGGTCGAGAAGCGTGCGCACAAACATCTGGTTTTCGCGCGACGAGGCAACGCCCGTGACGAATGAGCCGTCGATCTTCAAGATGTCGATGTCCAGCGCCTTGAGATTGCGGAACGAGGTGTAGCCCGCGCCGAAATCGTCGATGCCGAAGGAGGCGCCAATTTCTTTCAGCGCCGCAACGAACTCGATCGAGGCGTCGATCGCGTCGATCACTTGCGTCTCGGTCAATTCGACCGTGATGCGGCGCGCCAGCGATTCATTGGCGCGCATGACGGCAAGATAACCGTCAGCCCAGACAGGATCTTTCACCGTCTCCATCGACACGTTGACGTTCAGCTTCATGTTGGGGCACGCGGCAAGCGTATTGATCGCGAGTTCCAGCACGCGCCGGTCAAGGAGGTGAACGAGCCCGAGCTTTTCCGCGACCGGAATGAATTCCGGCGCCGGAACTTCGCGGCCGTCGAGCGCGCGCATGCGGATGAGGCACTCGAATTTCGTCGGCGATTCTTCAAGGTCGGCGACAATCGGCTGAAAGGCGAGGCGCACGCGCCGTTCATTCAGGGCGGTAAGGATAACGTCCGACATGTGCGTGTTGCGCCGGCGCATGCTGACGACTTCGGTCTTTTCATTGAAAGACGACCAGCTTGAGCGGCCAAGGCGCTTGGCCTGGTCGAGCGCGGCTTCCGCGCTCGCCATCGCCTTGTGAGCGCTGTCAGCGTCGCGCGGCGTTTCAACGGCGCCGATCGACAGCGAGGCGGCAACACCGCCTTTCTGGGTCTCAATCACGCGTTCGCGCACCGCATTGAGGAGCCTGACGCACACTTCGCGCACGCGCCCGGAATCCGCGTCGCTGAGCAGGATGCCGAATTTTGTGCCGGCAACACGGCCGATGAGGTCGCCCGGCCCGAGCGCGGCGGTCAGCCGGCGCGAGCATTCGACGATCACTTCGTCGGCGACGTCAAAGCCGAAATCCGCATTGATCGCGCCGACATCGTCGACGCCGGCAAGCAGATAGGCGCCGGGTTGGCGGCTGGCGTTGTTGCCTGTCAGCGCTTCATCGAGGCGAACGCGCATTTGGGCGCGGTTCATCACCCCTGTCAGTTCGTCATTTTCGGCGAGCCAGGCCAGATGGGCGTCGCGCGTGACTTGTGCGTCAATCGACCGGATCACGCCGATCAACCGGCGCGAAGACCCGTTGCCGACCCAGCCGCCGCGTTCCTCGATCCATTGCGGTTCGCCGCTGGCGCGTTGGACCTGATAATCGCACGCATAATTCTGCGCCGTCCCGGCGAAAGCCGCGCGCCGCGCGGCAACATCGCCAGCAAGAATTGCCTCGTCATACGTCGCGCGAGCAATCGTCGCGGCGATCTCGCCAGATTCGAGCAGGCGCGCCGCAGCAGCGGGGTCGGACCAGGACAACAGATCGCTGGCTGGGTCGAATTCAAACAGCGCTTGCAAGGCGGGTTCGCTAACGCGGCGCGTTTGATGGGATGCGTTCCCGCTGCCTTCCGCTACCTCGCGCGACCCGCGAAACCACGCCTCACCGCGATCGTTCATGATTTTTTGCCCAGAATGACCTCGTCATCTAAGGCGCTAGCCGTAAATAAAATTAAAACGCCGCGCATGTTGCGGCAGGCTTATTGCGTGCTCGAAACGCATGTCCGCCCTCGTCCTCATCGAGATCCGAGCGGTTGCGTTGCAACAGCCGTACAGTCTCGCGCCCGCGCGGCGCCAACTTGGCGCGCGGCTGTCCCGAAAAGACGCAAACGCTGCTTATCGCCGACTTGCGGCGTTGGAGAGAGCCCGGCCCGCACTCAACTGCGACCGGGTTGCGTGACGTTGCTTAATGTTTCTGCGAGCCGGTGTCCGTAACCGCGAAATCACGGCGCGCTGCGACCGTCGTCACGACGAGGCCGGCCATCGGGTCAAGGAACGTCATCGCGAGAAACAGGAAATACGTCGAGTTGCCAAAGCCCGGCGCGAGAATGAACAACAAGAGCGCAACGACGAACACGAGAAACGACAACAAGTGGTTGGTGATTGAAGCCGTGCCAATCCTTGTCGACCGGATCAGCTCAATGAACAAAAGGCCGACGCTGCCGACAAGGAAAAAAGTACCCCAGGTGACGCGCCAGACATCGCCCGAATACATCGGCAAATTGACGACCACGACGTCGTGCCATGGCGCGCCGCCGCTGCCGCCCATCCCCGTCAGCGAAAGGACGGCGTAAATAATGAGGCTGATGGTTAGAAGCGGAAACACTTGCAGCGCCATGACGGCCGTACTCCCTGATCGCGGCCCCCCTTGGGCGGCGTATTCACTCGTCGGTCTTCTTACCATAGCCGGCGTCGGGCTCTAGCTCTGAAATTGTGACAGGCGCCCTCGCGCGCGCTTTAAGCCACACCATGCCTGAGATGTCCCGAAAGGCGACCGACAGGCGGCCCAAATTGGTGTATTTCGACGCGCCATGGCTGCGCGGGCGGTGATTGACGGGCCTGTATTCGACCTCAAACCCCTCGCGCCGCATCAAGGCCGGCAGATAGCGATGGTTGTGATCGAAAAAGGGGAGCCGCAAATAGGCGTCCCGCCAGAACGCCTTGAGGCCGCACCCGGTGTCCGCGGCCCCGTCGTCGAGCACAAGGCGGCGGATGCGGTTGGCGATCTGCGACGCGCCGCGCTTTGAGGCGGGGTCCTGCCGGTTCACGCGCTCGCCGCCGACCATAGCAAGCAGTATAGGCGCCCCGCCCCGTGTCAGGGCCTCATAGAGCGCGACAATGTCGGCCGGGTCATTCTGGCCATCGCCGTCGATCGTGACAATGACGCTGGCGCGCGCCGCCAAAACGCCTGTGCGGACCGCGCGGCTTTGGCCGGCATTGGCGCCGTGCGCGATAACGCGCAGCGACGGCGCCAGCGCGCGGGCGCGCAGGAGCGCCGCTTTGGTCCCGTCGCGGCTGCAATCATCGACCGCAATAATCTCATGCGGGATGCCGGCAAGCGCCGTGGCGATTTCAACAATCAGCGCCTGCGCGCCGCCCTCCTCGTCGAACATCGGGGCAACGACACTCAGGCGCGGCCCGGCGCCCATGAGGCGATCCAGCTGGAACAGCGGTGCGGATGTTGGAGCCTCGGTCAAAGCGGGTCCTGAATGCAAGGCGGTGGTGATCGCAGAATCGCTGCGATTTGGAAACGGTCCGCGTTTGACGGCGCTGGCAAGGCGCATTGTCGCCGAGGAGCCCCGGACCCGGCGACAAATGGCGCCAGCGCCGCTACTACCTTCGGGCACATGGGCATAGCTCCTTTTTTCACCGACCGCGGCCCCGGCGCGGCGACGCGGCGGTTGCTTGCAATCGCCTTCTTTGCCGCCGTTATGGCGTTCGCCGGCGTATTTTCCTTGCCCCCGCTTGACCGGGATGAGGCGCGGTACGCGCAGGCGACGGCGCAAATGCTGGAAACGGGCGATTTCGTCGTCATTCGATTCCAGGAGGATGAGCGCAACAAGAAGCCCGCCGGGGCCTATTGGCTGCAAGCCGCGAGCGTCGCCGCCTTTTCGGACGCCGACGCGCGCGCCATCTGGGCTTATCGCTTGCCGTCGGTCCTTGGCGTCTTGCTCGCCGCGTTGTTCACCTATGCCGCGATCGCGCGCCTCTTCGATCCGGCGACCGCGTTTGTCGCGGCGATCCTCTTGGCGTCAGCGCCCGTCGTCGCCGGCGAAGCGACGATCGCCAAAACCGACGCCTTGCTGCTCGCCGCCGTGACGGGCGCGATGGCGGCGCTTGCCGCGCTGCTCATGGCGGCAAAGGACAATCGCCGCGCCAGCCTTGCGATGGCGGCGGCATTCTGGATCGCGATCGGCGCCGGCATCCTCGTGAAGGGGCCGATCATTGTTCTGATCGTTGCGCCCGCGATCTTGTTGATCGCCATGCGCTTTCCGAAAACACAGCCGCACCGCGCGTTGCGGCCGCTGCTTGGCCTGATCATCCTTGCCCTGATGATTGGACCGTGGGCGGCGGCGATCGGGCTGGCGACCGAGGGGCGCTTTTTTGATGAGGCGTTCGGCGCCGATATGCTGGCAAAAGTCGGCGCGGCGCAAGAAAGCCATGCCGGCCCGCCAGGCTATCATCTCCTGCTGGCGCCAGTGCTGGCCTGGCCCATTGCGGCGCTTGCGCCCGCGGGCATCCTTGCAGCCGTCCGGCGCCAGCGCGATTTTTCAGTCTGGTTTCTCGCCGCGTGGCTCCTTCCGGGCTGGATCATTTTTGAGCTCACCGCGACGAAATTGCCGCATTATGTGTTGCCGCTGTATCCGGCGCTGGCGGGGCTTGCGGCGCTGATTGCGATGGACCCCGCGCGCGCGCCAAACGCATTGGTGCGGGCCGGCGCCGCACTCTATGCGGTCGTCGGCTTTGCGCTTGCGGGCGCCCTCGCCGTTTTGCCGCTTTATTCTGGCGCGCCGCAGCTTGTCGCCTTCGCGGCCGGCGCAGCGCTTGGCGTTGCCGCATTGACTGCGTTCGCGGCACACGCGTTCTGGCAGGCAAGACCTTTGCGCGGCATTGCCGCCGCAGCGCCAGCCGCCGTGCTGCTTGCCTGGTCGCTGCTGGCCGGCATCTTGCCGCGCCTTCCAGCGCTTGCCGTTTCGCCGCGCATCTCCGCCGCACTGGACGCTGCCGGGCTTCATCCCTTGCGGGACGGCGCGGCGCCGGTTGCGCTCGCCGGGTATTATGAGCCGTCGGCGATCTTTCTCCTCGGCACAGCGACCCGCCTTGCCGATGGGGCCGGCGCCGCTGACGCGATGCTCGATAACGGCGCCAGCGCGATTGTCGAGGCGCGCGAAGATGACGCCTTCCAGTTGCGACTTGCCGAACGCGGCGGCAACGCAGAAGCCATTGCCACAATCGGCGGCCTCAATTACTCGAAAGGCGATGACGTCACCTTGACGATCTATCGCCAGACGACTGAACTAGAACCGACTGCACAGGCGACGCCGTGACCGGGCCCTTGGAATCGTTGACGCCTGGCGTCCGGCGCTTTGCGATTTTCGCTTTGGCGTTGACAGCAATCCGCATCGTCACGCTCATTCTGGGCGACCCCAATCTTGGCCCCGATGAGGCGCAGTACTGGTTCTGGAGCCAGACGCCGGCGTTCGGCTATTATTCCAAGCCACCGCTGATCGCGTGGGCGATTGCCGCGACAACGGCGATCTTTGGCGACGCGGAATGGGCGGTGCGGCTTTCAGCGCCGCTGTTTCAGCTTGGCGCTGGCGCCTTCATTTTCCTCAGCGCGCGCCGCCTCGCCGATGACCTTGCTGCGTTCTGGGCAGGCGTTTCGTGGCTGACACTGCCGGGCGTTTTTCTGTCGTCCGCGCTGATAACGACCGACGGCCCGCTGATTTTCTTCTGGTCGGCGGCGCTTTATTTCTTCATCAGACTGACGGACGCGTCAGAGCCGCGCCGCCTGACGATGGCAGTTTTTCTTGGCGGGGCGATTGGTTTCGGGCTGCTGTCCAAATACGCGATGGTGTATTTCGCTCCCGGCGCAGCGTTGGCGCTCCTGTTGGCGCCAGCGCGCCGGAAGGCGTTGCGCCTTGGCGACGCCGGCGCCGCCGGCGCGATCGCGCTTGCCCTTCTTGCCCCCAATTTTCTCTGGAACGCCGAAAACGACTTCCAGACCATTGCGCACACGGCCGCCAACGCGAACTGGTCACAAAGTCTTGGTCACCCGGAAAATCTGTTGAAGTTTGTCGGGGATCAATTCGCCATCGCCGGCCCGATCATGCTGGCGCTTTTCGTTGCCGCGGGCCTTAGCGTCCGGCGGCTCAGGGATGACAGCGGCGCAACACTCCGCCTGCTGATCGCATTTTCGGCTCCGGCGCTGCTGATCGTCGCGGCGCAGGCTTTTATTTCCCGCGCGCATGGCAACTGGGCCGCTGTCGCCTATCCGTCCGCCATCATCGCGGCTGCGATCTTTGCCAGCCTCAAAGCGAAAGGCGTGCTCGCGCTGAAAGCAAGCCTTGGTCTGCATCTTGTTGTCGGCGCCGGGTTCCTTGCCGCGTTTTCCAGCATGGCGCTTGCCGATGCTGTTGGCGGATCGGGCGCGTTCAAGCGCTTGCGCGGCTGGGATACGCACGGACCAGAGATCGCAAGCGCCGGCGCTGGCTATGACGCCATCCTGTCGGACGACCGCGAAGTCATGAGCGGGCTTGTCTATTATGCGCGCGGCGCGGCGCCGATCGCTGCATGGGACTCGAATGCGCGCATCGACAGCCACTACGAAGCATTCGTCGCATTTGACACGCAGCGCCACCGCCGGTTTCTTTATGTGACGACCAATCCCGACCCTGCGCCTCTCAGCAACGCGTTTGCGTCAGTGCGCGCCGTTGGGACGAGCACAGCGCCGATGACGGCGACGCGCCAGCGCACTCTCTATCTCTTTGAGCTTTCGGGCTATCGGCTCGCGCGGAGCTGACGGGCAAAGCGCGGAAGCGCCGGCATGAGGCCGACAATAGGCATAACCGCTCGCACGGACAGGCTTCCCGCCGTCTTTATGATGAACTGCGCCCACAGCAAAACGCCAAGGATCCACAGGAACGGCGCCGGGTAGGGTTCCAGAAAATGCGCGCGGAAATAGCGGCGCATGCTGACGGTTTTCCGAAGATCGACGACAATCGGGTCGACGTCGCTCGAGCTCTTGAAATGCAGCACTGAAACATGCGGATCGAAGTATACGCTGCCGCCCGCCTTGGCAAAGCGCAGGCAGAAATCGACGTCTTCGACATGCAAAAAATACTGCTCGTCCATGCCGCCGATCGCGAAATAGTCCTCGCGCCGCAGACAGAAGCACGCGCCGGAGATGACCGGGATCGGCGTCACGGCCTTCGGGCAGGGATCGCCATGCAGATTGAAGCGCCGGAAATATGGGTGTTGCGGCGCAAAGCGGTAAAGCTTTGCCGCTTCGACAAATGCGCGCCACGGCGTCAAGGTCGCGCGGCGCGAACCGCGCTGCTCGCCGCCGTCCGGGTCGATGAGTTTGGCGCCGATCAGCCACGGCCCGTCGAGCCGCGCGCCATCGGCCGCAAGCCGCAGCGCGCCCCCGGGCGGCATGATCGCGTCGGGATTGATGAACAGGAGAATGTCGCCGCTTGCCGCGTGCGCGCCGAGATTGCAGGCCGAGGCAAAACCGATATTGCCGTGGCCGTCGACGACGCGGATGGGCGGACCGTCAGCCTGCGACCCGACCGCTGCTGCAACCGCGCCATCGGGGTTGCCGTTATTGACGAGAATGATCTCGCGCACGCCTTCCTGTAGTCGCAGCGAATCGAGTGAGCGCGCAAGCACTGGCCCCGTGTGATACGTTACAACAATCGCAGAAATAGCGTTCATGACCGAAAGCAGGTTTCCAGACGTCTATCGGGGGAACAACTTCAATGAACGCAACAAATTGAGGCAAACAGGACGAAGGTTATGTACATCGCCGACCGTTAAACGAATATGACAGTGCGCCGCCGAATGCAGCAAGAGCGATCACGGCAATTCGCCAAGCTTGCCAAAGACTGGCTTCGAAAATGAACGAAATGTAACATGCGGCGCCCGCGGCCGCGAGGGCGGCAAAAGCGAGACGGTTGGGCGCGATTGCGACGATCCGCTGAAGTCCGAACCAAAGCGCCGCGGCAATGGTCAGCACGCCAACAAGCCCAAGCTCCAGCCAGATCTGCAGGAAAACATTGTGCGGGTGGGTCGGCGCTTCCTGCAGCGGAATGGGCGAGCCTGGGACCTCGATGAGGGCTCCCTCCGCCGCCCACGCGCGCGCATAATCAGCCCCGCACCCGAACGGCAAGCACTCGCCCAGAATGCGGTCGCCGGCCGCCTGATAGAGATAGAGGCGTTGCGCCCACGAGGGCGGCATGACCGGGTCTCCGGCGCCGATCACGGCTTGCGCCGGCGCAAACGCAAGAAGAGGCGCCGCAAAAAGCGTCGCCATGAAAAGCGCGCAGAGCGCGATGACGGACGATTTCGGACGAATCATCGCCGCGGCGAACGCCGCGCCGCCAAACAGGAGCGCAACGACATTTGCGGCTACGCTGAATTGTGATGCTGCAATGACTGCCGCGACGGGCGGCACAGCCGCCACCAGCCTCGAGCCGGTTAGCATGAACAAAAGGGCGCAGGCGGGGAAGACCAGCGGCGTGACCAGCGTAACCCCGCGCGCCAGCGCCGTCATGTCTTTCCACCGCAACAGCGATTGATCCGTTGGCGGAACAAGATCGCGAAGAAGGCCGCCGGTAAGGCCCTCAAACAGAAGAGCGAGCGAGGCCGAGCCGACAGCGCCAGCAAAAAGTTGCGCCATGCGCCGCACACGCGCTGGCGTCGCGCGCGAGGCCTCATAGACCAGCGCCCCGCCGCAGAGCGTGAAGACCCCGATGGTCAACGCCAGCTTTGGCGCGCCCGGCGTCGGCGACCACAGGGCCGAGAGGGCAATCCATAGCGTGAAAAGCATCATTGCGACAGCCGCGCGCGGCAAGGGCTGGAGGCGCACCCGGCGAGGGGCGAGCAAGGTCAATCCCTCGCGCCAGATCTCGGGTCGAGATGCGATCGCCAACGCCATGATGGCGGCGACGACCGCAGCGCCCCGATGCCCGAACACCGCGAGCCACGCGAGCGACACCATCGCAAAGGCGACGACGGCGTCAATCGCCCGGTCGAGCCGCCGCGCGCGCTGGTCTTCAGCCACCGATTACTGCCCGCGCAGATCAGGCGGCGTCGCCTCGCTTGCGAGCATCGAAAGGGCGGCGCCGAGTTCGAGGACTTCCTGCTTCTCGCTTCCGAGACGGCGCAGCGACACCTTCCCCTCCTCCGCCTCGCGCGCGCCAACGACGACAATGACGGGGACCTTCGTCAGCGAATGCTCCCGCACTTTGTAGTTGATCTTTTCGTTGCGCAGATCGCTGGCGGCGCGCAGGCCCGCGCGCTTCATCGCGTCGGTGACGCTGCGCGCATAATCGTCCGCTTCCGATGTAATGGTCGTGACAATGATCTGCTGCGGCGCGAGCCAGAAGGGCAGCTTGCCGGCATATTGCTCGAGGAGAAGGCCGATAAAGCGTTCGAACGTGCCGAAGACCGCGCGATGCAGCATGACCGGCGTCTGCTTGGCCCCGGTTTCGTCGATATACGTCGCGCCAAGCCGTTGCGGCACGATGTAGTCAAGCTGAAAGGTCCCCGCCTGCCAAGTGCGGCCGATCGCATCCGTCAGGTGAAACTCGAGCTTGGGCCCGTAAAACGCGCCGTCGCCCGGCGCAAAGGCAAAATCGACGCCGGCGCCGGTGAGCGCGTCCGCCAAAGCCTTCTCGGAGCGATCCCAGACCGCATCATCGCCGGCGCGCACCGCGGGGCGCGTCGCAAGTTTATATTTGATCTCCGTCATGCCCATGTCGGCATAGACACGGTTGAAGAGCGCAAGGAACCGCGCGACTTCGGCGTCGATCTGGTCTTCCCGGCAAAAGATGTGCGCGTCGTCCTGCGTCATCTGCCGGACACGCATCAGGCCGTGCAGCGCGCCATGCGGCTCGTTGCGGTGGCAGCAGCCAAACTCGGCCATGCGGACCGGCAGGTCGCGATAGGACTTGATGCCCTGATTGAAAATCTGCACATGCGCCGGGCAATTCATCGGCTTCAGCGCCATCAGATCAGCCTTGCCCGACAGGACCGGCGCCTTATCGTCAGTGGACGGAATTTCGTCGGGCACGATGAACATGCCGTCGCGGAACTTCGACCAATGGCCGGACAGCTCCCAAAGCTTTGAATCGAGAAGTTGCGGCGTTTTCACCTCGACATAGCCGTCATCGTCGAGGCGGCGGCGGATGTAGGCCTCAAGCTGGCGCCAGACGAGGAAGCCCTTCGGGTGCCAGAAGACGGAGCCTTGCGCTTCAGGCTGGAAGTGAAAGAGGTCAAGCTCCTTGCCAAGCCGGCGATGATCCCGCTTTTCTGCTTCCTCAAGACGCGCCAAATAGGCCTTGAGGTCCTTTTCCTCGCGCCATGCCGTACCATAGATACGCTGCAAGACGGCGTTCCGGTGATCGCCGCGCCAATAAGCGCCAGCAACCTTCGTCAACTTGAACGCCTTGCCGATATGCTTTGTAGACGGAAGATGCGGGCCGCGACAGAGGTCGTGCCAGTCCCCGTGCCAGTAAATGCTGATCTCCTCGCCTTCCGGAATATCGGCGATGATCTCGGCCTTATAGGTCTCGCCGATCGACAGGAAATGCGCGATCGCCTGATCGCGGGGCCATAGCTGTTTGCGTGTCGGGCGATCCTCGTCGACGATCTCCGCCATGCGCTTTTCTATCGCCGCGAGGTCATCGGTTGAAAACGGCGCCTCACGGGCGAAATCGTAGAAGAACCCGTCCTCGATATTGGGGCCGATTGTCACCTGCGTGCCGGGGAAAAGTTCCTGCACGGCCTGCGCGAGAAGATGCGCTGCGTCATGGCGGATGATGTCCAGCGCTTCGGGGTCCTCGCGGGTGATGATCTCGACGCGCGCGTCCGACGTCAGCCCCTCAAAGAGATCTGTCAGCTCCCCGTTGACGCGCATGGCGATCGCGCGCTTGGCGAGCGATTTCGAGATCTGCTCGGCGATCGCAACGCCCGTCATATAGCCGTCGTAGTGGCGAACGGAACCGTCGGGAAGGGTGATCGAAACCATGCTCGTCAATCCGGGTTGTTTGTCAGCAGCCATCAATAAGCAGGCCGGCAAGGCGCGCCGCTGCACCCGGGCAATAGGTGAAAAACAAATCCGGTTCAACGAGTTCGACTTCCATGACCAGCAGCTCCTGTCCGCGTATGACGGCATCGACGCGCGCATAGGCGGGCGATCCGGGGCATGCGCCGAGAATGCGCCGCGCCTCGTCAATCGCCCAGGGCAGCGGATCAACCCGTTCGACTGTGCCGCCATGATCCGTTTGCACGCGGATGTCGCCGGCCTTCGGCCGCTTCAGCACCGCATGGGTAAAATCGCCCCCGATAAAGACGAAGGACGTCTCGCCAAGGGTCGCAATTTCGGGAATGAACGCCTGCACAAGGCCCTCGCCTCCGAGGAGCCCGGCCGCTTTTTCGAGCGCGGCCGCGTCGTCCGCCCGCACGAGCGAGAGGCCGCTGGCTGTGCCGCCGATAACAGGTTTGACGATCGCCCGATCGAGACCAAGGTCTGCCATCGCCGCGCGGATCGCTGGCGCATTCGGCGCGATGCGGCGCGTCGCGGCGATCGCGGCGCCCGCACCTGCGAGGTCGAACAGATAGAGCTTTCCCATGTTCCACTGCATCAGCGATGGGTCATTGGTGACGCGCGGCAGCGTGCGCAGGCGATCGAGCCAGACTCTAAATTCGTCCGGGACGCCAAAATAATCCCATGTCGACCGTATAAGGACGATATCGGCGGCGGCGAATGGCGCAAAGGGGCCGTTCCACGGCAACGCGACGGCGCGCGCCCCCTTGCGCTCCAGCGCTGCGGCGAGCAACGCGTCGCTTGGCGTCAGCGTCGGCTGTTCAAGGCAGGTTGCAATCGCGACAGTTGTCATGACGTCAGGTCCTGATTGCCGCCCGCATCGCTACAAGGGGCGCCGCGCTCGCGCCAAGCCCAGTCGCCATAGCGCCACAGGCGCCAGCCCCGCTCCTCAAGTTGCGCCGGAACCGGATCAAAGCCATGCGACCCGAACGGGTGGCACCGCAACAGTCGTGACAGCGTCAGCCAAAAGCCACGATGCGCGCCGTGTAGGCGGAACGCCTCAGCCGAATAGTCCGCGCACGTCGGGAGATGCCGGCAGCGGGCGCCGAGCGCGTAGAAGAGCGGCGACAATGTCCGTTTATAGAGCCAAAGCCCCGCAAGAGCCGCGCGCACGCCGAAGGACGGTTTCATCTGCGCGGTCATAATGCGCGCACGAGGCTGGCGGTAGAGCAAGGGCGCCCTCAGGCGCAGATTTCAGCGCAGAATTCAGCGCCGAATTCAGCTACGGGGGCGCAGCGCATAAAGCGCAATCGCTGCGACAGCAATCAGCGCGCAGGAAACGATCGCCTTGATCAGACCCTCGGTGAAACCCATCCACAGCGCGGCAACGCCCGCCGCAGCCATGACGATCACCCCGAAAAATAATACCCACCGCATCGGACCGGCCATCGAAACGCTCCCTTGCCGCGCATAAGCGCTGCGCGCCAGAAATATTACACTGGCGTTCAAACTCAAAAGTTAACGGCGCGCGGCAATCGGTTGCTACTTTTGCTTGCCGAGGCGGGCGGCTTCCTTTTCAGCGGCCGCCAGCACGCGCAGCAAATTGCCGCCCCAGATTTTGGCGATTGCCTCTTCCGTATACCCGCGGCGGACAAGCTCGCGCGTCACGTTGAGGGTTTCGCCCGCATTCTCCCACCCGACAATGCCGCCGCCGCCATCAAAATCGGACGCGATGCCGGCGTGATCGACGCCGATCGTCTTCACGACATGATCGATATGATCGACGAAATCGGCAACGCTGGCGCGCGGTTCGATCGCCCAGCGCTCGTCCATACGGGCGTTATAGGCGGCCTCGACCTCGGGGCTCATCGCGGCGCGCGATGCCGCTGTTTCGAGCTTCATTTCCTTACGGACTTTATCCTGCAGCGCGATTTGCGCAGCGTTCAGCGGCTTCACATAAATGTCGAGTGCAACGATTTGCACAACACCGCCGTTCTTCTTCAACGCCAGCAGCTGTTCGTCGTCAAGATTGCGCGGGCTTTCAGATATCGCCTTGACGCCCGAATGCGAGGCGATGATCGGCGCGGTTGACCGCGTTGCCGCTTGCAGCATCGTCTTTTTTCCGGTGTGGCTGACATCGACCATGATGCCGGCGCGGTTGAGCATGGCGACCAGCGCCTCGCCCTTCGGCGACAGGCCGCTCCACCGTTCGTCCGGGTCGCCGCGATCCTTATCGGGGTTTGAGCTGTCGCCGAACTGGTTATGGCCAAAATGCGTGACGCCGACATAGCGCACGCCGTCTGCGGCAAGACGGTCAATGTCCGCCTGCTGAGGGTCGGGGCCCAGAGGAAACGCGTTCTCCATGCCGATAAACGCGGCCTTGCGCCCCGATTTGAGGAGCCGGCGCGCATCGTCCGCGCGGCGCGCAAGCGCGATATCGGCGGGGTAGGCGGATGTCATCCGGTGAATGGCGGCAAGGCGCGTAAAGGCAATCTTCTGCGCGTCCGCAAAGCCCTTCTCATCGAGCGGCCCTTGCGGCGTGTAGACGATAAAGAACGCCGCATCGAGCCCGCCCGCGCGCATTTTTGGCAAATCGTTCTGCAACTCCGAAAAGCTGCCAGGGTCAGCCGTGTGCGTTGCGTAATCGAGCGGGATATCGACATGCGTGTCGAGCGCCAGCACGCGCTCATGGATGGCGCGCGCGTTTGCTTCCTGCACGGCGTCCACGAGCGGGCCGGCGTTAGCGGCGGTTGCGGCGAAGAGCGTGGCGGCGGATACTATTAGCTTCATCAGCAAGTCCCTTTTTCAAACCGGAATTTCAGCCGTCACGCGCAGAAAGCGCGGTCTTCACCGCCGCAACAAGTTGCGCGCGGGCGGCGCTCGTCTGCGCAGGCTTTCCCTCGCGCCACGCGGCATTGTCGCCGATCGCTTTTGACAATTCGGCGCCGCGCGCCAGATCCTTGATTGTTACCGAACCGCTAGCGCGCTCGTCGCCGCCAATGATAACGGCGAGCGGCGCGCCGCGTTTGTCGGCATATTTCAATTGCGCCTTCATGCCGCCCCCGCCGACATAGACTTCGGCCCGCACGTTCGCCGCGCGCAACTCCGCCGCCATCGCCTGATAGTCCGCCATCTGATCATCTTCGAGTGCGAGGATGACAACGGGACCCGCGCTGGAGGAGGGCGCCGCACCCTGAAGCTCCAGCGCCGCGAGGAGACGCGAGACGCCAATGGAAATGCCGACGGCCGGAACCTCAATCCCCTTGAAGCGCTCGACCAGACCGTCATAGCGCCCGCCCGAAGCGACGGAGCCGACGCGCACTGGCCGGCCCTTGTCGTCAGTCACTGCGCTGATGAGTTCAGCCTCGAACACCGGGCCGGTATAATATTCAAGTCCGCGAATGACCGAGAGATCGATCTTTGCTAACGCATCGCCAACGCCGAGCGCGGCGAGTTGCGCCGCCATCGCCGCCAGCGTTTCAACGCCTTTCGCGCCCGTGGCCGAGCCGCCGACGACATCGGCAAGCCGCGAGCATGTTTCCGAATTCGACGGCGCAGTGGCCTTCATAAACGCCAGAACGCGCGCGATGTCGGCATCGGCAAGCCCCGCGCCGCCGGTAAAATCGCCGGAGACGTCCTTGCGGCCGGGCCCCAGCAGGGCCGCGACGCCCGCTTCGCCCAGCCGGTCGAGCTTGTCCATCGCGCGCAAGGTTCCGAGGCGCTTTTCCGCATGCTGATCATCGCTCAGCCCCAGCGTTTCGAGGAGGCCCACCAACGCATTGCGATCGTTGAGCCGGATCTGGAAATCCGCCTGACGAAGTCCTGCCGCTTCCAGCGCCGCGGCGAGCATCACGATGCATTCGACATCCGCGTGCGGCGCCGGCGCGCCAACTGTGTCGGCGTCGCACTGGATAAACTGACGAAAGCGCCCGGGGCCTGGCTTTTCATTGCGCCAGACGGGCCCGACCGCGTAGCGGCGAAAGGGCTTGGGCAGGCCGTCATAGTTCTCCGCGACATAGCGGGCGAGCGGCGCCGTCAGATCGTATCTGAGGCTCATCCACTGGTCGTCATCGTCCTTGAGCGAAAAGACGCCCTGATTGGGGCGGTCAATGTCGGGGAGGAACTTGCCGAGCGCGTCCGTGTATTCGAACGCCGGCGTTTCCAGCGGGTCGAACCCGAACGATTCATAGACGCCAGAAATCCGCGCCAGCATGTCGCGCTCGCGCGCGATTTCCGCACCGAACCGATCGCGAAAGCCGCGGGGGATTCGCGCTTTTGGGCGCGGCGATGCCGTCTTGTCTGACATACCGGGCGGGATAGCCGAGCTCTGGCCCCGCCGCAACGCGGCAGCGCGCACGGACTTATTGCGCGGGGACCGCCGCTGCGACGGCAGGCGCATCGACCGGTTCGACCCGGTTGATGGTCACGGCCTCGATCGGAACTTCTTTTTCGAAGGGACCGGCAGGGCCAGTCGGGATCAAGCCGATCGCGTCAGCGACCTCCATCCCGTCAATCACGCGCCCGAACACCGTATAGCCGTAGCGGGGTCCAAGGTCGTTGACAAAATGATCGAGGCTTTCGTTGTTGTCGCGCAGGTTGATGTACCATTGGGCCGCAGCGCTGTTCGGATTCTTGCCGCGCGCCATGGCAAGGCTGGTGCGATAATTCGGCAAGCCGTTATCGCCCTCATAAGCAATCGGCGGACGCGCCTCGCGCTCCGTCAGGCTAACGCCATAGCCGCCGCCCTGAACCACAAAGCCTTTGACGACCCGGTGAAAAATGGTGCGGTCATAATGGCCGTCGGCCGCATACTGAAGGAAATTGGCGACCGTTTTGGGCGCCTTATCAGTATAGAGCTCGACCGTGATATCGCCCTTTGAAGTCGATATGCGCGCATAGCTGCCAGGCGCCGGCCACCCGAACGTGTCGGCAAGGCTTGGCTCCGGCGCCGCGGCGGCGCTGTCAGCCGGTTCATCAGCTGCCGTCTCATTCGCCGCGCCTTCTTCGTTAATGGGATCTGCGTCGGCTGGCGCGAGTTTGGTGTTCTCAGCGGCTTCGCAAGCAGCGAGCGCCGTTAACACAAGCGCCGTCGCCATGGCGCGAACAGGATATGATTGCACGGCACGCCCCCTCGTTATTCTCTTGCCCTCAGCCAGCAGCCTTACCCCTGATCGCGTTGATCCGATCAATCAAGGCAAGGGTCGATGTGTCATGTCCCGCCGCTGCCGGCTTCTTCTCGCCGATTTTGGCGATCTTTGGAAGAATGCCCGTAGCAAGCGCCTTGCCAAGCTCGACCCCCCACTGGTCAAATGAATTGAGGTCCCAGACAATCCCCTGACAGAACACTTTATGTTCATAAAGCGCCACCAGCGCGCCAAGGGTTTCAGGGGTCAGTCGCTCCATCAGGATGGCATTTGACGGCCGGTCGCCCGGAAAGACCTTGTGCGGCGCAAGACGCGCAATCTCTGCGGGCGCAAGGCCTTGCCGCGCCAGTTCCGCGCGAACCGCTGCTTCGTCCTTGCCGAGCATCAGCGCTTCGGGCTGGGCGAGAAAATTGGCGAGCAGTTTTTCGTGATGGCCGCCGAGCGGGGACGCGGTTAACGCTGCCGCCAGAAAATCGCAGGCGATGACGTCCGTTCCCTGATGAATAAGCTGGTAGAAGGCGTGCTGCCCGTTCGTGCCGGGCTCGCCAAAGATCACCGGGCCGCTGGCGCGCGCCAAGCCCGCGCCGCTGCGGGCGACCGACTTGCCGTTCGATTCCATGTCGAGTTGCTGGAGATAGGCCGGCAAACGATGGAGATGCTGGTCATAGGGGAGAACCGCGCAAGCGGCCGCTCCGCCAAGGTTGCGGTTCCAGACGCCGACAAGCGCCAGCAGCGCCGGCATGTTGCGCGGTATTGGCGCTGTGCGAAAATGCTCGTCCATGGCGTGCGCGCCGCGCAGCAGCGCCTCGAAGACCGGCCATCCGCACTGCAGCGCAATCGACAAGCCGATCGCCGACCACATCGAATAGCGCCCTCCGACCCAGTCCCAGAATATGAACATGTTCTCGGGCGCGATGCCGAAAGCTTTGACAGCCGCGGCATTGGTCGACAGCGCGATGAAGTGGCGGGCAATCGACGCTTCGTTTCCGCCGCGCTCCAGAAACCAGGCGCGAGCGCTCGCCGCATTGGTCATCGTCTCTTGCGTCGTGAAGGTTTTCGACGCGACGATGAAGAGCGTGGTCGCCGGATCAACGTTTGCGAGCGTGTCGGCGAGGTGCTGCCCGTCGATGTTCGAGACAAAATACGCCCGCCGCCCGGCCAGCCAACAGGGGCGCAGCGCCTCGACCGCCATCAGTGGCCCGAGGTCCGATCCGCCAATGCCGATATTGACGATTGTCTCGATCGGCCGCCCGGAAAACCCCGTCATCAGGCCCGCTTCCATGCGGTCTGCGAAGGCTTTCAGTTTCGCGCGTTCAGCCGCGATCAGCGGGGCAACGTCGACGCCGTCAACCGAATAGGCGCGCCCGGAAAAATCGCGGAGCGCTACATGCAGGACGGCGCGATCCTCAGTCGAATTGATCTTTTCCCCGCCAACCATGCGCCGGATCGCGCCGCCGAGATCGACGGCGCGCGCAAGATCGAAAAGCGCTTCCATGGCGGCGCGTGAAATCTTGTTTTTGGAATAGTCGAGAAAGAGCCCTGCGGCCTCAATCGAAAAATCGCGCGCGCGCGCCGGGTCGTCAGCAAACAACGCACTGGCTCGCGTCTTGCTGAGATCGCCCGCGCAACGGTCGAGTGTTGCCCAGCAGTCTTCAAGTGTTGGCGTCATTGCGGGTTAACCATCATCGCCAATGCGCGTTTTGATAATGATTTTAGCAAGCTGGCTCAATCGATCTTAAGAGCCGCTGCGTTAGAGGGATTGCCATGAAAGCCGCATCGCGCACCAGCATCGCCCCCCAATTCGTCCAGCGTCTCTTGCGCAACGCGATTGTTGTTGTCGCAGTGACAGCGATCTTCGGCTTCAAAGCGGCGGAGCGCAGCGCCATGACGGCGGCTGCGCCCCCCGAAGCCTACGTTGAAATCGCGTCGCGTTGATCCTTACGACTTGTACTTGACCGAGCAGCCGTAGGGCTTGGTCTCTTTAACGGCGACAGCTTCGCCCTTTTCAACGCTCGACAGCGCGGCGAGCAGATAATTCGACGCCCCAGCGACGGTTGCGTGGTTTGCTGACGGCTTGTCATCGATCGCGCCTGCATAGCGAAGGACGCCGCCTTTATCGATCAGCGCCATCTGCGGCGTTGTTTTCGCGCCAAACGCCTTGCCGACGACGCCATCGGCGTCAAGGAGCACGAAATCCGGCTCCGACGCCCATTCCTTGACGAGTGTATTGGCTCTGGTGGCGTCCGCATGGCCCTGTTTGCCGGGGGCGGACGACAGGACCGTAATCCAGACAGCGCCCGTTTCATTCGCGGTCTTTTGCGTCGTCTGCATATTGCCGGTTTCATAGTGCTTCTGGACGAATGGGCAGCCATCATTGGCCCATTCAAGGATCACGGTCTGACCTTTGAACTGGTCGAGCGAGATCGTCTGGCCGCTGGCGGTCGGGCCCGAAAACGCGGGCGCGGGCGCGTCAATGGCGGGGTCTGCGAACGCAGCGCCGGCAAGGACGCTGGCGGCGGCGGCGAACGAAAGAAGTCTTTTCATCATCAAGCTCCTGTTTGCTGAGGGTCGAAAAGCGCGAGAATGGCGGCTTCGGTCAGGGGCTGCGGCAGGATAACCGCCTCCCCCCCGTTCGGATAGAACACATAGAGCGGCACGCCGTTCGCGCCAAATGCTGCGAGCGCCTGCTCGATTGCCTCGTCGCGATTGGTCCAGTCTGCAACGACGAAAGTGACACCGGCCCCGGCGAAGGCTGCGGCGACGCGCTTTGACGAAAAAATGGTCGCCTTGTTGACTTGGCACGTGACACACCACGCTGCGGTGAAGTCGATGAAAATCGGCTCGCCGCTGGCGCGGCGGGCGTCGATATCGGCGGCGTCAAACGCAATCGTCTCGGCTCCTGCATAGCCGGACGCCGCGCTGACCGCTGTCGCCGGTCGCAGCATGACAGCTGGGGCAAGCGCTGCCACAAGCGCAATGCCGCTGGCCACGCGCGCCCAACCTGCGGTGCGGCCCCATTCCCAAAGCCGCGTTGCAAGACCAAGCAGCACGAGGCCGCCAAGCGCCAGCGCGAGTCCTGCGCCGCCTGTCTGCGCGCTCAGCACCCACAGGAAATAAGCGGCGGCCGCGAACACCGGAAACGCGAGCCCCTGGCGAAAGCGGTCCATCCACAAGCCCGGCTTTGGCAGACGGCGGGCGAGCGCCGGGGAGAACGACAGCGCCACGTACGGCGCGGCAAGGCCCAGCGCCATCGTCAGGAAAATCGCCATGCCAGCTGCCGGCGGGAGAACCGCAGCGGCGCCAATCGGCGCGGTCAGGAAGGGCCCGACGCAAGGCGCCGCGACAAAGACCGCGAGCACGCCGGTCAGGAACGCCGCGCCATCGCCCTTCGCGCTGGAGACGAGAC
>JBJXFO010000113.1:0-18536 GCA_046154725.1 Parvularculaceae bacterium
GTCTTCCTTTGGCCAGCGTCATGGCGGATATCGCTTCGCTCCATCCGCCCTACGTGCAATCTCAGTGCGCCTCGTCCCAGTTCTTGCCCGCGCGCGCGTCAACCACTAATGGCACGCTGATCTCCACCGCCGGGAGGGCTGCGCTTTCCATCACCTTTCGGGCCACGGCAATCGTCTTCTCCGCTTCGCCTTCGGGGCACTCGAAGACCAGTTCGTCATGCACTTGCAGCAGCATCCGCGCTGACAGTCCGGCGCGCGATAGCGCCATAGGCATACGGATCATCGCGCGGCGGATGACGTCAGCGGCCGCGCCTTGTATCGGCGCATTGATCGCCTGGCGTTCCGAATAGCCGCGTTGCGCAGGGTTCTTGTCGTTGATGCCGCCGACATAGGTGCGCCGGCCGAAGATCGTCTCGACAAAGCCTTGCCGTTTGGCGCCGGCGATCGTCTCGTCCATGTATTTTCGGATACCGGGGAATTTCAGGAAATAATTGTCGATATAGGCTTTGGCCTCGCCGCGCTCGATGCCGAGCTGGTTGGCGAGGCCGAAGGCCGAAATGCCGTAGATGATGCCGAAATTGATCGCTTTCGCGCGCCGCCGCACCATCGGGTCCATGCCCTCGACGGGGACGCCGAACATTTCCGACGCGGTGAGCGCGTGGATGTCGATGCCGGCCGCGAACGCCGCCTTCATCGAACCGAGATCGGCGATATGCGCGAGGAGCCGCAATTCGATCTGGCTGTAGTCCGCCGAGACTAGGACGTTGCCCTTCTCGGGCACGAACGCGGTTCTGATCTTACGGCCGTCTTCCGTCCGTATCGGGATGTTCTGCAAGTTCGGCTCAGTCGAGGCGAGCCGGCCCGTCGTCGTCGCGGCAAGCGAATAGGAGGTGTGCACGCGGCCTGTCTCGCGATTGATCTCGAGCGGCAAGGAATCCGTGTACGTTGATTTGAGCTTGGCAAGGCCGCGCCAATTGAGAATGACGCGCGGCAATTCATGCCCCTCGGCGGCAAGCTCTTCCAGAATATCCGCCGAGGTCGACGAAACGCCGGTCGCGGTCTTCTTGCCGCCTTGCAGACCGAGGCGGCCAAAGAGAATGTCGGAGATCTGTTTCGGCGAGCCCATATTAAAAGCGCCACCGGCAAGCGCGTGCGCCTCGGCCTCATGCATCGCCATGCGCTGCGCAAAGTCGGCGGAAAGGCGCGAGAGCACCTGGCTGTCGATCTTGACGCCTGCGCGCTCCATGCCGGCAATGACCGGCACGAGCGGGCGCTCCAGCGTTTCGTAGACCGTTGCCTTGCCTTCTGCGGCAAGGCGCGGCTTCAACCGCTGGTGAAGGCGCAGCGTGACATCGGCGTCCTCGGCGGCATAGGCGGTTGCCTTGTCGATCGCGACTTCATCGAAAGTCTTGCGGTTCTTGCCGCTGCCCGCGACCTCGGCGAAAGTGATCGTCTTGTGTTGCAGGATGCGGCTAGCCAGTTCGTCCATGCCGTGCCCGCCAACGCCGCAATCGAGCGCATAGGAGATCAGCATGGTGTCGTCAAAAGGCGCGACAGCGACGCCGCGCTGCGCGAAGACGTGGCAATCGAACTTGATGTTGTGGCCGACCTTCAGCACCGCCGGATCTTCAAGCAGAGGCTTCAGGAGCTTCAGCGCGGCGGCCGCCGGCATCTGCTTTGATGTCAGCGCGTCATCAAGCGCAAGGCCCTTCGCGCCATGCGCGAGCGGAATGTAGCAGGCGCCGGCGCTCTCGACCGAAAGCGATACGCCGACGAGCGCGGCAGTCAGCGCATCGAGGCTGTCGGTTTCCGTATCGACCGCGACGAGCCCTCGCTCGTGCGCCAGCGCGATCCAGCGGCCGAGCGCCGTCTCGTCGAACACGGTTTCATAGGTAGCGGCGCCAAGCGCAACGCCGTCTGCTGATTGCTCCGTACTCGGCGTAACAGGCGGCATCGTTTGCGGCAATGCAGGCGCTGCGCCAGTGTGGTCGCCGCCGACGCGGCGCAGGAGCGTTGAAAACTCCATCTCGCGCAGGAACGCTTCAAGGCGCGGCAGATCAAGGGCGCGAACGGCAAGATCGGCGATGGGCTCAGGCAGCGGCACATCGTCTTTCAGCGTGACGAGGCGCCTCGATATGCGCGCCGCCTCAGCATGCTCGATGAGGTTCTCGCGGCGCTTTTGCTGCTTGATCTCGCCGGCGCGCGCCAGCAGCGTTTCGACGTCGCCATATTCTTCGATCAGCAGCGCCGCCGTCTTGATGCCAATGCCGGGAACGCCCGGGACGTTGTCAACGCTGTCGCCGGCGAGCGCCTGCACGTCGATGACCTTATCGGGCGGCACGCCGAACTTTTCGATGACTTCAGCACGCGCGATGCGCTTGTTCTTCATCGTGTCGAACAACGTCACGCGGTCGGTGACGAGCTGCATCAGATCCGTGTCGGATGAGATGATAACGCACGTCCCCCCCGCCTTCTCGGCGGCGCGCGCATAGGACGCGATGATGTCGTCGGCCTCGAACCCTTCCATCTCGATGCAGGGCACATTAAACGCGCGCGTCGCATCGCGCACCAGTGCAAATTGCGGGCGAAGATCCTCCGGCGGCTCGGGCCGGTTCGCCTTGTACTCGGGATAGATCTCGTTGCGGAAGGTGACGGCCGAATAGTCGAAGATGACGGCCAGATGCGTCGGCTCGTGCTCGTCGGTCATGTCGCCGAGCAATTTGTAGAGCATGTTGCAGTAGCCCGACACCGCGCCGATCGGCGTGCCGTCGGACTTGCGCGTCAAGGGCGGCAGCGCATGATAGGCGCGGAAAATATAGCCGGAGCCATCGACGAGATAGAGGCGGAGGGGGGCGGTCATGCTCTAACGTCACCGGCCCGAGCGTCGATCCGTGAACAAATCGACATAGGCGCCGTATTCAAAGGCGCGGTTGCGGCGTTGACCCGTGATTTCTCTCAGGATTTCCAATCTTGTTAGTTCTCCCACCAATGAATTGGCCGCCTGATAGGTTTGACCGATAACCTCGCTGACCTCGCCGACGTTCATGATGGGCCTTTGAAAGAGAGCGTCAACAAGTCGAACGGCGTTTCCCGCTCGTCCCTCGAACGCTTCGTGGATCCTCCGCCGATGCGATTCGCGCAAGGCGATTATCGCTTTGGCGGTCGCCGCGGCGGCCAACGCCACATCTTCGACGCCGCGCAAGAAAAACTTCAGCCAACCTTCCCAATCGCCGTCCGTGCGCACGGCCTGAAGGCGGTCGTAATAAGCAGCGCGATTGCCGCTGAAATAGCGCGAGAGATAAAGGACGGGCTTTTGCAGAATCTTTTTTTCGCAAAGCAGGAAGGAGATCAATAGCCGTCCGACCCGGCCGTTGCCATCGAGGAACGGGTGAATAGTTTCGAACTGCGCATGCGCGAGCGCAACTCGAACTAGCTCGTGATACTCAGTTTCCCCATGCAGGAAATTTTCTAGCTCGCCGAGACAGTGTGGAACGAGGTGCGGCGGCGGGGGCACGAACGTCGCGTCCGCGAGGGTGCTGCCGCCGGGACCAATCCAGTTTTGGCTTGTGCGGATTTCGCCGGGCCGCCATTGAGCGCCTCTTGCGCCACTCATGAGCCGCTCGTGGATTTCGCGAATGAGCCTCGTTGAGACAGGCAGGCTCGCCAGCCGCTCAAGCCCATAGTTCATCGCATTTACGTAGTTGATAACTTCCGCGACGTCTGCGGGACGGTCTGCATCGAGGAGGCTCGCTTCCGCTTCGAGGAGGTCCGCGAGCGATGATTGAGTTCCCTCGATTTGACTTGAAAGAACCGCTTCCTTGCGGACGTACATGAACACGAACAGGTCCGGGTTGGGGAGAATTTCAATGGCCCCGTCGAGGCGGCCGATCGCCAATGTCGCCTGCGCCAGCAAATTGCCAAGTTCCCGGTCCTGTCGGATCGGCGGTATCGGCGGAAGGGCGTTGGGCACGAAGGCCCGGTATCCCGTCGCTTGCTTTTGGTAGCTGCCTGACACACGCGGTGGCTGCACTTGGTCGATTTTCATGTCCGCCGGCGTTTAATAAGGATCGATCTTCAAACCCATATTAAACGTCACGTTTAATAAACTCAATCCGGGACAGCACAAAGTAAAATTCCTTTCATAGCGATCGGCCCCCCACAGACCCCGCCGCCGACAGTTCCGCCTCCAGCGCCTGTTCTTCCGCCGCGCGCGGCTTTGAAAAGCGCGCCAGCATCAGGAACGTCACCGGCGTCAGGAAGAGCGTAAAGATGGTTGCGAACCCAAGTCCGCCGAAGACGACCCAGCCGAGCGCGGCTCTGGATTCTGCGCCCGCGCCGGTCCCAAGGATCAGGGGCAGGCCGCCGAGCAGCGTTGAAATGGCTGTCATCAGCACAGGCCGCAAGCGCGTCATCGAGGCGTCAAGGATCGCATCGCGGATCGGGAGCCCCTCATCGCGGCGCTTGTTGGCGAACTCAACGATCAGGATGCCGTTCTTGGCCATGATGCCGATCAGGAGCACGAGCCCGATCTGGCTGTAATAGTTGAGCGACCCGCCCGACAGCTGGATGGCGAACACTGCAGCGGCAAGCCCGAAGGGAACCGTCAGCATGATGATGAAGGCGCTGATAAAGCTCTCGAACTGCGCGGCCAAAACGAGCAGCACGATGATCGCGGCAAAGGCAAAGACGAGCAGTGTCGAGCCGCTCGATTGCTCAAGCAACCGCGCCTCGCCAAGGAGGGTTGTCGATAAATTGCCCTCAAGATTTTCCGCCGCAGCCGCTCTCAAGGCATCGACCGCGTCGCCAAGACTGGCGCCCTCGACCAGCGTTGCGGTGACCGGCACAGCGCGGCGGCGATCTTCGCGCGAAAGCGTCGCGGCAATGGGAGCTTCGGTTACACGCGCGACCGACGACAACGGCACAAACGCGCCGCCCGACGTGCGCAGGAAAAGATTCGCGATATCGGTTGGATCGTCGACGGGTTCGCCGCCGGCTGACACGAAGACTTCGACGACATCGTCGCCAATGAACAGTTCGGCGGCGCGGAACTCGTCCGACATGGCGGCGAGCGTCGTCGTGATTGCTGACAGCGGAATGCCGAGCTGCGTCGCCGTTTCGCGATCAACCTCGATCGACAATTGCGGCCGCGAAAAGCGGAAATTGGCGCGCACGTCCGTGAACAAAGGGTTCTCGGCCAGTTTGGCGCTCAGTTTCTCGGCCGCATCCGACGCTTCGGCGTAATCGTCGCCAAGGACAGCGAACTGCAATCCCTGACCGCCGCCGCGAATGCCAAGGCTGTTGCCGCCGCGCACCGTGGCATTGACGCCGGGAATCGCGGCGATTGCCGGTCTGATCTTTCCCTCGATATCTTGCTGGGTAAAATCGCGATCCGCCCAGTCTTCAAGAGAGACGATGACAAACGCGGAATTCCCGCCGCCGCGGCCGCTCAGCGAAATAATATCTTTCGCTTCGCCCGAGTCCTTGAATGGCTGCAGCCGCGTTTCAATTTCGCCGACCTTGTCGTTGAGATAGCTGAAGGTCGAACCTTCCTGTCCCTGCACGATCATGAACAGGCGGCCGCGATCCTCGACAGGCGTCAGTTCGGTTGGCAACGCCAGATACGTCATCACGCCAACGGCGGCAAAGACGAGCGAGGCGACAATTGGCACGCTCGGCCGCGTCACGACAAATTCAAGGATGCGCCGGTAGCCGCGCGTCGCTTTCGCCATGACGCCGGAGGATTTTGCGGCCAACTTCGGGCTGGCGTCGCGGCCAAAGCGGATCGACAGCATCGGACAGAGCGACAGCGCCACAAACGACGAAATCAGGACCGAGAACGCCAGCACAAAGCCAAACTCGGAAAATAGCGCGCCCGCTTGCCCCGGCAGAAACGAGATCGGAATGAAGACCGCCGCCAGGGTCAAGGTCGTCGCCATAACGGCAAAGACGATCTCGCGCGTGCCGAGCACCGCGGCGGCGCGCTTGCCAACGCCGTTCGCCTTCCACCGTTCAATATTCTCCATGACGACAATGGCGTCGTCGACGACGAGGCCGGTCGCCATGACAAACGCCAGCAAGGTCAGAATGTTGATCGAAAACCCGGCAAGATAGACAGCCGCGACGGTGCCAAGCAGCGAGATCGGGATCGTCACGGCCGGAATGATCGTCGCGCGCCACGAGCGCAGAAAGATAAAGATAACTCCGATGACGATCACCGTCGCCAGCAGAAGGCTGCCTTCGACTTCTTCGATCGAGCGCTCGATGAAAATCGAATCATCGCTGGAAACATCCACTTTCGCGCCTTCCGGCAAGGTCGGGTTGAGGCTGGCGATCGCGGCGCGCACGCCCTTGGAAACTGCGACAGTGTTCGACTGCGCCTGGCGGATTATGCCGATGCCGACGCCCGGCGCGCCATTGACGCGCGCCGTCGTTGTCTCGTCCGCATACGACCACTCGACGACGGCGACATCGCCAATGCGCGTTTCGCTGTTGAGGCGCAGCTTGGCGATTTCTTCCGGCGAGCGCGCGGGCGTTTCGGCGCGGATCAGAATTTCCTGCGTTGCATTGCGCAGGCGGCCTGCCGGCGCGCTCTGCGATGCGGTCGAGACGAGGCTTGCGACGTCCGCAACCGTCAGGCCGCGCGCCGCCAGCGAATCCTGCATGATCCGTACCCGGATGACGCGGCGCCGGTCGCCATAAACTTCAACCTGCGCGACGCCGTCGACGGATTGGAGGCGCGGCGCGACGACATCCTCGACAAGGTCGGCGAGATCGCCCGGATCCATCGCGGCGGCAGACACGGTAAGCCGCATGATCGGCGAGGAATCATTGTCGGCCTTGACAACTTCTGGCTCTTCAACGTCCACCGGCAGGCGGCCTGTCACGCCGGAGACCGCGTTCTTCACGTCCGTCGCCGCGAGGTTGATATCGACACTCTGGGAAAACTCGGCGACGACGCGGCTTCGCTCGCGCGACGACGACGACGAAATCGAGGCGACGCCGTCAACGAGCGAGACCGCGCCTTCGATGATCGACGTCACTTCGGCATCGACCGCTTCGGGCGTTGCGCCGGGATAACGCGTGTCGACAGTAACGACGGGGTTGTCGACATCGGGCAGCTCGCGCACTTCAACGCCAGAGAGCGCAGCAAGACCTGCGAGTACGATCAGCAAATTGATGACAATCGCCAGGATGGGTCGCTTGACCAGCGACGCAACAAAACCGCCCGTTGGCGCGGCGTTGGCTTCTATTTCGTCGGGTGCGGTCATGGCCGGTTCGCCGCCGAGGCGTTGCCCGCGCCAGAGGCGCGCGGCTTTAATCCGCCGCCGGACGGAAACATCATGCCGGGCCTCACACGGTCGGCGCCCTCGACAATCACGCGCTCGCCGGCGGCAATGTCGCCGCTGATGACAGCGACATCGTCGCGCCGCTGAAGAATGGAAACGCTTGAGCGCGTGGCCGCGCCGTCGGGCCCGACCTTCCAGACATAGGCGCCGGTGCGGTCCCACTGGACGGCAAGGCCCGGCACGCTGAGCGCTCGTGTTCCGGCGCTCGTCGTCGTCACGGCGTAGGTGGCGCCGGGCAAGATGCCGTCGGCGCCAGAGAACGTCGCCTCGATGCGCAGCGTGCGCGACACGGGATCGACCCGGCTGTCGATCGCCGAAACGGCGCCCTTCAACGCGTTGCCCGGACCGCCGGCAAGTTTTGCCTCGACCGGCTGGCCAATGACGACGGAGGCCACGCTTTCCTGCGGCGCCGTGAACTCAATGATTAGGGAACCGGGATCGTCAATCGTCGTCACGACGTCGCCAACGCGAAGATAGTCGCCGCGGCGAATAGCCGTGAGCCCTACAACGCCGTCAAACGGCGCCCGGATCGTGCGCTGGCTGAGCGCAAACTCGGCTTCGCGCAGCTCGGCCTCCACGGCCTTGAATTCGTTGAACGCGGTGTCCGCTTCGAGGCGCGACGCGGCCTCTTCCTTCTGCAAGGCGGCAAAGCGCTCGGAATTGGCTTTCGCGGCCGGATACTGCGCACGCGCGCGGGCAAGCGCGATCCGCTGCGCCTCGTCATCGAGACGCAAGAGCGTATCGCCCGCCCTCACGGCCTTGCCGGCAGTAATTTCAACGCCGATGACCAGACCCGCAGTTTCGGAAACAAGGGTCGCGGCCTTTGACGACCGGGCAGAACCAATCGCCTCCAGCGTGCGGCCCATTTTGGCTTCCTCAACGGCCGCGATCGTCACGGCAGGGGCAAGGCCGCCCCGCGAAAAGTTGCCCGGTCCCCCGCCCTGCCCCGCCGGCGGATTGCCGCGGTTCCCCCCGGGGCCGCCAGCCGGCCGCCCGCCAGCAGCGGCTTGCGTCGGCTCTGACGCTGATTGTTTCGAAAACAAAATGACGCCGACAGAAAGCGCGCCAATCATACCGCCCGCCAAGGCGCCGGTAAGAAACGTGCGGGATAGGGCCATGGGGCAGGCTCCTGAAGCGCTAAACTTTGACGACGCAGCGCCAGTATTCATCCTAGCGCCGATGATCTAATTATCTCAAACGAACGAGAACCTACGATTCCGTCGCACGACGGAGATCACTAAATCGCGAAGCAGCCGCAGGACCCTACGAATTCGAAGTACTGTGACCAGCGGGAGATCGATCGATGCCCTTTGACACAAGCGGCGGCGAACGCGCGTCTTTCATCCCGAAAAACCCCGCCCTAACCGGTATAACGCCGCTCGCCGGGATTTCGTTCCTTCCCGCGCGCCTGAGCGCTATCCGTCTCCTGATCCTCGCAATGGCGGCAGGTCTGGGCTTGGCCGTCAGCCTCGCCGCGGAGCCGTCAGCAGGAGCCGGCGCTGACCCCGATCTCGTGCGCCTGATGCAGGCGATGGCAATCCTCAAAGGCTTGATCGCGTGCGCCCTGATCGCCGCCATGGGCTGGCGCCTGACGATGCCCACGAGCCCCGCGCGGCTCGCACTTTACCTCATCGCCGCCGCGTCAATGACGGCAGGCATCGGCCTGATGTGGCGCATGTCGCACCTCGCCGAGGCGGCCGTCCTGCTCCACGCAGGCCTCTTCGGCGCGATCGTCCTGCTGCTCCGCGACCGGACGATCGTCGCGAGGATCGAGCAGGAAATTGCACGGCGGCTCGCACGTCAGGGCCGCGAGGGCCGCGAACTTGGTGTACTGTCACCGTAATTCCCGCTATGTCATTGGCGGACCGGCACCGGATCAATTAAGTGCACTGTCACCGTAATTCACCGTAATTGATAAAGTGCGCGCAACGGGCCATGGCGCAAAGCTTTCGGCGGGCGCCGAGAGCGTCAATTAAGTGCACCGTCACTGTAATTGATGATTTAGAATGCTTCTGGATTTCGTCGGACGACCGGATGGTGCGCTTAGGTGACCGAGACGCCGATCGCAAGTCTCTGAACGCGCGGCGGGATTCAAATTCACCCGCTCACCAATACCCCCACAATTGCCCCACGTCGCAATCCTCGACCTGGTTCCAGTCACGGTTTAGAGCATCGCGCAATTAATCTGCAACATAGTTTTGCGCTTTGAAGAAGTTCCAGCATTCTTCGGGTTTGAAGAGAGCGCAGATGTCGCCGACGGCTTTCCAGAGGGCTTCGTAGGTTCGGGCCGCGGCCTTTCGCAGATGCGCCTTGAGTTTTGAGAAGGCCATCTCGATCGGGTTCAGGTCGGGAGAATATTTTGGCAGGAACAGGAACCATGCGCCGCGCGCGGCGAGCGCGTCGGCGGCCCGTTTGCTTTTGTGGACGTTGAGATTGTCGAGGATGACCACGTCACCCGGGTTCAGCGTCGGCGCGAGTTGGGTCTCGACATAGGTTGCGAAGGCCGCGCCATCCATGGCGCCGCCGACCACCCACGGCGCGACGAGGCCGTCGCATCGCAGCCCGGCGATGAACGTTTGCGTTTGCCATTTGCCAAAGGGCGCGTCGGCTTTCAGCCGCTCCCCGCGAAGGCTGCGCCCGCGCAAGCGGCACATGTTCGTCTTGATCGACGTCTCATCGACGAAGACCAGGCGGCCGGGCTCACGCTGCATCGCAGGCTGACGAAAGCTGCGCCATTCAAGGCGCGCCGCCTTGACGTCGCTGCGCTCTTGTTCCGACGCCAGCAGCGTTTTTTTTATAGGTGAAGCCCTCGGCGCGCAGCAGCTTGGCGATGCAGCTCGCATGCGCGCGGACGCCGCGCTCCGCCTCCAGCGCCGCGGCAAGTTCCGGCATGGTGGCGTCAGGCTTGGCTTTGACACGGTCGATCAGAAAGGCCTTGTGAGGGCCGAGCTTGCCGCTCCCGGCCGGCCGGCCCTGCTTGGCCGGCTCGATCGAGCCTGTTTCTTCAAAGCGCCGAAGCAGCCGAACCGCTGTCGATGGCGCAACCTCGAACTGAGCCGCAACGGCGCGCCGCGTCTTGCCACGCTCAACGCCGCGAACCATCCGACGCCGAATATCCGCCGAAACCGAGTGTCCCATGATGCACCTCCAAAGAGGGTGAATCACGGTTCGCCTTCACCGCAAACCAAATTGATTCGCGTTATCTGCGCGACGCTCTAATGTCCAGGTACTGATCAGCGCTCGTCATTTGTGTCGAGACTGGACGACGATGAGCTTCGACCTCAATCGAGACAAGCTTGGAACAAACCGGACCCGAGATGGGCACCCTCGCCAATTAGAATTGGGCCATTCGTCGGCGTCTTGAACCGCAGTTTCAAGCGGGCGTGCGGCTTGGACTTTGTCCCCGGCTCAATCGATAGAAGTTCGACGTGAGGTCGAGGAAGCCCGCGACGCGCGCACTCAACCAGAACGTCCTCGACGACCCATTCACTGGGATCATCCTTTGATTTTCGATGGCGAGTGGGAATGTAATCTGTTTCCGAAATCCAGAGGCATGAAGGCTTCGTCAGAGACAGCTCGTCCAATCCCGAAGGCGCCAGCGTCACCCGGATGACGCCGAGTTCGCCAGCCCGAATGAATTCAAGCTGTCGCGCCACCTCGGAAAAACGGGTTCGCTGTGAGCGATCGAGCTTCGCGCGGCGGTCGGCAAGCGTCGGCGACAATACCAACAATTTCGACAAGAAGCCTTCATCGGTAGTAGCTGCCAGAAAAACGTGCTCGTGCGAGCCGGACCTTGCGGGAGAACCGTCGTTCTCGTGGCCAGAAAAAAGGCGCGTGACGCCCTTTGCTGGGTTATCATCACGGTCAAGCGCCATCAACGCGCGGCGAACTGCACGGAGAAATGCGGGTTGCTGATCAACAGCGATTGGCTTCTCTGCCTCGATACAAAACACAAAGGCGTCCGGAAATATTTCCGGTACCGGAGCCATGAGACCCAGTCCAAGATAGCGACCGTCGCCGATAACAATCGGTCCCGCTAACAATTCCAAAAATTCGACTTCCACATGCCAGCGCCGGTGTTTTGAAAACCGCGTCTTGTCGGCGAAGTCTTCCGCCCGCGCGCCACGCGCCTCGAAGGGCTCGCGCTGCACGCGAATTGACGAAACGGGTTCGATGATTCCGGCATGTCGAAGCGCGGCGTGAACAGCTGAAGCTGCGCGCTCCCCTTCCGCGAGCCGTTCAACGCCGCCTTTGGGCTCGTCCTTTTTGCGCGACGGGTCGATGCGCCGCCGCTTTGCGCTATCGGGCAGAGCGGCAGCCGTCACTGTTCGCCACAAGCGGGATGTCATTTCTCCAGCAACGCCGTAGTGCGCGAGCATGCTTTCATTTCCAGCCGTTACGAGCATCGGGCGCTCAGTCGTTATCTCGCCGGTTTCAGGAACAAAGTCCGACAAATCGAGGCCGGAGAACGCCCACTCGATATCGCCGGCGCCCAGTGGGCAGGCCGGTGGGATTTCGACCAGAACGCGGCGGATTGCCCGGTCAGCATGAATGAACCCGATGGAGGGAAGGGGTATGATGCGAATGCGCGCGGCTTTGTCAGCTTCCGCCGAATCTTTGCCGCCAATGAATATGCGTTCAACGCAAGCCTTCTTGCCAGGCAGCGCGTCCGAAAGGCGCTTGGCGGCGCGATCGCGCACGAGCGTGACCAATTCGACCGCTTTCGTCAGTTGCCAGGGCGCATTCGGTCCTGAAAGGTCAAACAAAAGCAAAGTCGCCGGACAGTCATACGCAACCTGCCGAAAGCGCGGCTTTGGCGGCTGAGTGAAGAGTTGGCCTGAGACTTTTGTACCGTTCGGCTCTTTCTTCGTTGGCGCAGCAGCGTATTGGGTCTTGAACCGTCCTTCGCCGGCGGCATGGCGCTTGACGAGGCTGTCGAGCGAACCCTGCTGAGGGCAGGCAACGTTTGTCTTACCCGCGATGGATTTCGACGGCCGATGGATCGCTCCTGCATAATCGGCGAGGCGCGTTGTGAGTTCGCCGTCAGTCAGTACGTCGCCTACCGCCCAAGCCGTATCGACGCCGCGACCGAGCTGATACAGGTCATTCGAAACTGCGCAGATTTCTCCGGCATGTTTGACGGCGTCGCCCTCCCCAGCAAAGTTCCAAGCGTAAATCAAAGGCAGCTTTGCGTCGAAGAGCCAAGGGCGGATCGTTTTGCCGGCACGGATTTTACTGACGCGATTGAGATCGCCGCCAACGGCGTCGAGATCATTGTTGGGAACCCAGTTGACGAACGACTTCGTCTCGCGCGCAGCCGGCGCTGCAATGATCGGCGCATCAAGCGTTTCAAGCCATGCTAGTGCGGCGCTGGCATCATCAGGCAATACTTTCCAGCGAGCCGCGCCTGCGACAAGCGCCTGAAACACCCGCGCCGGCGACGGCGGCCAATCGCCGGCGCCGTGATAGCGCCCGTCGTGGAAACGGATGGTAAGGAGGAGGGCGGGCATCGAATTTATGTTGTCGCAGCCGCGGTGGGCGCAGGCTGGGTCTTACCTTTCCCTCTTCCTTTCTTGCCAGCGGAGTCGATCAAATCCTCTTGAGCGAGTTTCTTGTCAAAATTCACGCGCTTCGGCGCGGCCACGCCATGTGCCCTTGAAACCGCTTCGGCGTAATCTTTCGCTGCCTTGTCATCTAGGTCCATTGCAACGCGCTTGCCGTCGCGCGCCACGCTTGCCCATCGCGCGGGAGCTTCCGGATCGGGCGTCACCATGCAACCTGCTCGCAGAAACGCCTCTACCGGTTCGCAAGCGGCGACAAGCGATAGACCTAGAATGTATCTGCGCAACGCCAACGCGTTGCTGCCGCCAAGCCGGCGAAGCGCAATTAGGTTCACGGTTACATTCCGCTCAATTGGTCCGCGCGCGAGTACGCCTCCTAGGACCTTTTCTTTGCGGCCTTCGTCGCGCCAAATGGCGGGAGCGTGTCTGTAACCCTTGCTAGAGCGCAAATCAGCTTCAGCTTTGTCTTTCGGCTCTTCGAGAAGGTCCTCGGCAACATAATCCAATGGCGGAACATATTGCGCCGCGCGATGGAGTTCCGTGATATCCCATGCGCGGATTACGGATTGCACGATACGTGGCAATTTTGCATGCGTGCCGCGCGAGTCCCAAACGCCAAACACCAATGAGGTCGGGGCCAGCGCCGCAATCGCTGAAACGTCACCAGCATCGAGAAACTGCTTAAAAGCGCCTTGCGCTTCCTTTTGCAATTCTGTGCAACGAATTATGGCGTCGCCCAGTCGGTGACCGGCGTCGAGAATAGAGACGACCTTTTCATTGCCATAAGTTATATCAATTTGCGGAACAAGTTTCGCAAAACGCTCCTCTTTAAATATCGGCTCCATTCGGTTTGCCTGACTGCCGACGCTGTCGATGGTTGCGACCTTGGTTCCGTCGGAAAGCGTGTCGATATTGTAGCCGATGTCGGCATAGGTCGGCGGAAAGATCACCGCGCCCTCGCCTTCGACCGGGATCAGCTTCTGTTTCAGGTGCAGCGCGACAGGGCCATTCTTGTCATCCGCCCACGAATTGATGATCTCATGGGTGAGCGTCAGGGGTTCTGCCATCAGAAATTCTCCTCTTGTGCGAAGGTGACGACCTTGTTCTTTCCGGACATGTCGAGGTCGAAGCGAAAGCGGCGCATCGGAAACGCCGGAACGGCGCCAATAAGGGCGGCGCGAGCGAGCGTCGGCGAAAGCGACTTGCCCCAGACAGCGTAGCGAACCTTGCGAGTTTCGTACTCGTCGGGGCGGGCGTGTTCGAGCCCCCACGCCGCGAGAAACTCGACGACGGGCGAGGCGTTGACGGGATGCTTATGTTCATTGGGCGAGTAACCAGCGTCAATCGCGGTCCAGGCGCCGCGCGGATCGAAATTGAAGCTTCCGCCCATTGGCGTCAGTAGATCAAGGGGTGCGCGGATCAGCTCCTCCTGCTGTTTCTCCCAGAGTTGCCGCACGCCCTTGAACTTCAGATCGCCAGGCTGGCCGCTGGATTTCTGTTTCTTGTTCGGCTTTAGGCAAACGCCTAGAAGCATGCCGCGCGCGATGGAATGTGCGGAACGGTTTCCGGCGTAGAGCTTGAAACTCTCGCGGCCCGATCCGTCCGCCCAATGTCCAAGTTCGACAATCGGGTGATTGCCGCCGCCGATCCGGATCGGAAGCGACATCCGGTCGCCCGCGGAAGACTGGAAAGTTTCGGAGAGGTCGATTGACGGCACGTTGTTAGTTGTCGCGGCCGCATCGAAGTCTGCCTCGTCAACGTCGTCTGACTCTTCTTCGTCTTCGTCGGCGTCTTCCTTCTTGCCTTTTTTGGGCGGTGGGTCGGAATAGCCAACCGGGGCCCGTCGCTGCGGTTCGGCTTCCGCCAGAAACTCCAGCACCGCCTCAAACGGATTGCGCTCTCCCGCCGCGCTCAAAACGAATTTTGCATTCGCTTCGTTGCTCCAATCAAACCCGCCCTCGGCGTCGCCGAGCAGAATTTCGGCGGCTTCAAGGAAACCGAGGCAGGCGAAGACCTGACCGGGGTTGAAGAGATCGACGGGAATTGAACCTTCGGCCACTACCCGCTCCCCGTAGTGCGCGGGGTTTCGTCATTGTCGCGCGATGCCTGTTGGTCGGCGGCGCGAAGGAGTGCTTCCCACCAGGCGAGCCCCCAGGGTCCCCATTGCTTTTGCAGCCGCGCAAAGCGCAGCGCGACGTCACAGGCGCGCTGTTGTAGCGCCGAGGGTGGGGCGTCCTCGCAGCCGCGTGTGTCGATGACGGGGCGTGCGCCGCCGTGGTGTGAGGCGATAAGGTGAAGGACGAGGTCTTGCAGGTCTGCCGACAACGCTTTCAGCCCCGCATCATTCTCCGCATACGGAAGGGAGCCGAACTCGTGCCTGTATCCGTCGAGGATTGCCTGATCGATCGGCCCTTTGGTCTTGGCGAGCGGTCTATCAAGCGCCTTGTCCGACTTGTTTGCATTGAACGCCCGCTGCCAGCGCTTCGCGCGCTTGCCCTCGTCATGGAGGCGGGCGGCTATGGCGAGGGGCAAGGCATATTCACCCTCAAGCCCGACGCCCGTTGCAATTGCCTTGGCCTTCTCCTCCGCCCACGACTGATGCTCGGCAAGGGACTGCGGGCGCGAGATTGAGCGAGCGTCCTCATTGCGCGCGGCTTGTTTCAAATGCTCGACGATCAGCTTTTCAACCGTGTTGCCATCTTCGTTCTGTCGAAGGACGAATTCATCCTCGTACCGCCAATCGTTCTCCAGGTGCGCTGTATCCTCAGCTTTCGCGTTCTCGATCCGCACGCGAAAACCGGCGGCAATGCTCCATGCATCAAGGGTGTCAGCGGCTTCGGCGGTTCCATCGGCATCGGGGTCAAGCAGCCCGGCGTTCAAGCCGCCCATGCGCGCATCAACGACAAGCGTTTTCCCGTATAACTCGGCCTCGAACCGCTTCTTCGCATTGCTGTCACGTTCTTTCGTCAAATCGCCGCGCGTGTAACGTCCGGAGAAGTCACCGCCCGCAGTAATGGCGATCGCGACGACTGTATCGCGTTTCACGGTACTTATCGGCGGAGAGACGGCGTCAGCATGGTCCGCGATGGCCTCGCCGCCGACTGTCTCGCCAGCCTCGGGATCGCCATCAACCGGTTGATCGCTGATCCCAACCTCATTTTTCGCCAGCGCGGCGCCCTTTGAGAACTCCTTGGCGCGCCTTTGCAACCAGTCGATTACGCGCCACGTCTCCGTTTCAAGCTTCTCGCTGGCGTGCGGCGCGGCGGCCTCGAAGAAGTTCTCGATCTCCCTGATTTCCTTCTTGTCGGGATGCGTTGTGTCTTTCGTGTCTGAAGCATCCGCGCGCGATTGTTCATCGGCGGGGCGCGCCGGCAAATGCGTGCGCCACACTAAAGTCGTCTGCGGTAGTTCATCCTTCACCCAGCCCCTGAGCCATGGCGCAATCTCCGGGCGGCCTGTGTGGGTTTCAAGCGAGGTCATCGACCAGGCGTCAACGAGCGCGCGATTGAGCGCCGGGCGCAGCGGCTCCGGCGTCGTCGCGGCTTCGATCAGGTCCTTGAGTTTAGCATCGTTGCTTGCCATTTCCGATAAGTCGCGCAACGCACGCGGGCTCGCGTCGAGGCCGCCCTTGTCGTCCCCGACGATAGCTGAGAGGCGTTCGAGGACGGCCTTAGCGGCGAACGCCGTTTGCGCGCGGCGCTCCGCTTCCGTCGGTTCATCCGGCTTTTTCGCTTCCGGCTTCGACCAAAAGACGACGACTTCCGCTTCGCCTCTGCCTCGGCGATTTACTCTTCCAAGACGCTGCACCATCCGCTCCCAGGCGACGAGGTCGCAGACCAGATGTTCCGCATCGAGATCGACCCCGACTTCGCCGGCGGACGTCGCGATCAGGAAGGCCGGCTTATCGAGCGTTGAACGGGCGTTGTTATTGTCGCCAATGAAGCCGAGGGTGCGCAGGCGCGCCGCCGTGTGTTCGCGCTCGCGCACGCGGCGCGCGCCGACCAGAAGTTCCGGCGCATGGATTGCGGTTCTTGGGCGATCGGCCTTCTTGTCGCCCTTCGCCAATTTCTCAATCTCTTCCTTGACGCCTTGCGCCGTCGCTGCGCGACCGTCTTCCTTTTTGTCACGCCGGTCGCAGAAAACGACGATGCGCGAAAACTCCCCGTCCTTCGACGCCAAATCCCACGCCGCCTTTGCCAATTGGGCATCTGCGCTGTTCACATCCAATTCAAGGAGCTTTAGCCGCTTCTTTGCGTTGATACGCCGCTTCGTCAAATCGTCTTCGTCTCCCTCCTTCAGCCGGAAGGGCCGCCGGTCTTCCTTCGCGCCGCCCGGATTGCGCAACGTCGCCGATAGCGGCAAGAGATGAAGGCGGGGCACGATGGAGCGCTCCGCGTCGGCCTTCGGCGAAAGCTTTGCGTCCCGTTCGATCGCGCGCAACAGATGCGCGAACGGCGGCACAAGATGCGCCTCGTCGAGCACGATGAGCGCGTCGGCGCCGAGAAGGCCGGCATTATAGGGCCGCATCTTGCGGCTGACGCCGTAACCCTCGAATAAAATCCGTGAACCGATCATATCGACCGTGCCGAGAACGATTGCCGGCGCCGCGGGGTCTGCGAGCCAGTCGCGGTTATCGACAAACTGACCGCGCATAGTTGAAATTGGCAGTGACTGATCTTTGAGCCCAAGCGCCGCCTTAATTTCTCTGGCCGCTCCGTCGAGCGCTGCGCGCAACTTCTCAGCCTCCGCCGTCGCCTGATCGACAACGGCGCGTCGATCGACGACATAGACGAGGCGACGGGGCAATTGCGCGCCCTGTGCCCGCGCGATGAGCCAGATTGCCATGACCGAGGTCTTGCCGAGCCCCGTAGGCAGATCGAGCGCCGACGGAAGTTCGCCCTTGCTGAAGCAATCATTGAACAGTCGTGCCTGCCATTTAAATGGCGGGTTGCCAGTCAACGTTTCAAAGGCAGACCTGAAATCCATAACTTCTCGCAATTGGCCATTATTGGGTTGTGATTCGCCAATTGCGTCGCGCCAAAGTTTTCCACTGCCTGCCTGTAACAATTGCCTTTGTATCTTCGCCAACGCGCTGAGATTTACAGGCCATGCACAGTGAGAAATTCATTCTTTTCTGATGTTTCGCGCTCAAATTTTCTTGCATGCCCCCCGACCCCTCCCAACTCTCCCTTCCCCTTCCGGCCCCGCCGGCGACCGGCGATGTCCCCCTTGTCCCGGCGCGGATGGTCAATGAGTGGGTCTATTGCCCGCGCCTCGCCTATCTCGAATGGGTCGAGGGCGAATGGGCAGAGACAGCTGACACGGCGGAGGGCGCGCGGCGACGCCGGCGCGGGTCGGCGCGCCGGGGGCGAGCGACGGCACGGCCTGTAGGGCGTGGGTCGCCGGCGGGTCGCCCGGCTCGATCCAATAGGACAGCAGCACGGCGAGATCGAAGCCGCGCGGGCCACGCGTGGCCATGTCCCAGTCGATCATCGCCCGCGGCGCCAGGGTGGCAGGATTGACAAGCAGATTGTCGGGCTTCAGGTCCATGTGCAGCAGTACCGGCTCGCCGTGCTCGGGCGGGATCGTGTCGGCGAGGCGGTCGATCAGCGCCGCCGCCGCTGCCGGC
>JBJXFO010000121.1:0-37915 GCA_046154725.1 Parvularculaceae bacterium
GACGCCGCCGAAAAGCGCAGCGCCGAAGGCATTCAGAAAGTAGCGGAAACGATCGCCGATTTGCGCGCCGATGTCGCAGGCGGCGATGTCGCCGACCAGGCTACGGCGCGCGCCGACATTGAAGCCGCCGTCACCGAGATCACCCAACGCACCGAGGATCGCATCGGCGCCTTGCAGCGGTCTTTCGACGAGATGGTGCGACGCCTCGACGGCGCAACGCGCCAAGCGGCGGCGCCCTCGCCGGTTCAGTTGCCGGGCCAGGCGTCCGGGCAATCGCCGGGGCCGTCGTACGGGACGATGTTACCCGAAGCGCAAGAGCGCGTCTTTGCCGGACAAGAGCCCGCGCGCGACGAGCTGGACGAGGAGTTTGACGCTGCCTTTGCGGACCTTGACGACGCAGCGGCGCCGGCGGATGCCGGCCTCGATTTTGCGCTCGACGAAGAAGAGTTCGCCGAGGAGCCAAATCGAGCCGCGCCGGGCTATGACGACGACACCAATGATGTCCTCGCCGAGATCCGCGAAGCGTTTGGCATCGACCCGCCAACGCCGCGCGCGGCGCCCGCTGAATTGCCCGATGAGGCAGCCGGCGATATCGCGGACGAGGATCTCGAATTCGACTCTGAAACGGCGTCGGTTTTCGACGAGGCGCCGCCTTTCATTGCTGAGCAGGGCGCGCCGGGAAACACCGATCGCGCCGCATCGGCGCCGGCCAGCCATGCCGCCGTTTCCGGCGGGGGAAACGCCGACTTTCTGAAATCCGCGCGACAGGCGGCGCGCGACGCAGCTGCACGTGATGCCGCAGACATCGAGGCGGGCGGAAAGCGCAAGCTGACGCCCAAGCAACGCGCCATCCTTGCCGCGCGCGCAAAGCGCCGCCGGCTTGAAGAAGACGCGCACGACCGCGAAGGCGTTGCGCACGCAGCAGCGCCTCTGATTGCAGAACCGCCGCTCGCCAAGACGCCTGACGCCGGCGCTGCATCCGTCAAGGCGCGGATTAACGCTGCCGTTGCCAAGTTAAAGGCAAACCGGCCGCCGCTTCCCGACATGCGCATGCCCGTTGGCAAACGCGAGCCCACTCTCGACGAGGCGGATGCGGGCGACGCGCCATCACCAGCAACACCGAACCTTGCGGGCGGCGCCGCCAAAGCGCTGGCGAAGTTCCGCGCCATGCCAATGTCAGGCGGCGTCATCGGGCTTGGCGCCGGCATCGTACTGCTTGGCGTTGCGCTCTTTGTGCTGACGAAAGACCTCGGCGCGCCGAAATCGCCTAAGGTGAGCGACGCTGAACCCGCTTTGACAGCGCCGGCGCAAGACGCCGCCCCCGTCAACGGCGACCCCGTCAACGCCGGGCCTGCGCCCGCCGTTCGCGACGCAGCGCCGCCGGAAGACCTTGTGCGGCCGCGCGACCTTTATCTTCAGAACATCGCCACGCTGAAATCTTCCGAATCGGAAGCAGAGGCCAAGGCCGCCCTGACCGAGATCGAAAAGGCCGCGGCGCTCGGCCACCCGCCGGCGCAACTCCAGCTCGGCGAGCTCTACAAGATCGGCCAGATTTATCCGAAAGATCTGGCGAGCGCCCGGCAATGGTTTGAGCGCGCCGCCAATGGCGGCAATGTGCTGGCCATGCACCGCCTTGGCGGCATGGCCGCGCGCGGCGAAGGCGGAACTGTCGATCCCGCCAGCTCAATTGCCTGGTTTGAAAAAGCGTCCGCCTTCGGTCTGCTCGACAGCCAGTACAACCTCGGCGCAACCTATCATCCGACAACGGACGGATCGGCGGCAGGCATTCAGAACGCGGGCCTTGCCTATTACTGGTACGCGATCGCGGCGAAAAATGGCGATGCGCAAGCCGGGGAGCTGGCGGCCGGCCTCGCCGCGACGCTTGCCCCCGCTGAGCGCGCCGCCAAAGACGCGGAAGTTGCCGCCTGGACTGCGCAAACGGCGGACCCCATCGCCAACGAGCTGGCGCCGGCGAGCTGATAACGGTTAATCTTGCAATTCGCCTGTAGGGCGAATTGCGCCCCTGTGGCCTCGCGCCCGATGTTCCGGCTATCCTGCCGCCCGGGACCCAAGGGCGAGGACAGCGATGCTGCGCGATCAGGAAGAAATGACCCGGCTCGGGCTTTACGGGCTGACGCCGTTTGTCTTTGGCGCGGCCGCGATGTGGCTGTCGCCCTTTATCGTCCCGCAATGGGCCGCGCTGAACATCCACACGATCATCCTTGCCTATGCCGGCGTCATCGCCAGCTTTCTGGCGGGGACAGGCATCGGCGCCTCGCTGAAGGGCGGGCATGAGACGTACGAGCCGTTCCTGCCGCGCATGATCGCGGTTGTGGTCGTATGGTTTGCCATCTGGCCCGGCGGTTTCCTGACGTTTTCTGTGCCCGCCGTGTGGCGCTATCTGATTGTCATCACGGTGTTTGCCTGGCTTTTGATGCGCGATCTCGAGACAACGGCGAGGGGCAGCTTTCCGTCATGGTACGGAGCATTGCGCATCCGCCTCACGTTTTGGGCGTGCGTGTCGCTTGTCCTGATCATGGCGCGCCTTATTACGTGGCGTCACTTCTAGGGACGGCGCGCATGACCTTTGACATCAAAATCACGAATGGGCTCGTCTTCGACGGCGACGGCGGCGAACCCATTCTCGCAAATATCGGCGTCAAGGCGGGACGCATTGCAGAGATTGGCCGGTGCGAGGAAGATGCCGGCCATCATATCGACGCCGAAGGCGCGATTGTGACCCCCGGCTTCATCGATCTTCACACCCACTATGACGGCCAGATTTCCTGGGACCAGGAAATGCGCCCCTCCGTCAATTTCGGCGTGACGACGGTTGTCATGGGCAATTGCGGCGTCGGCTTTGCGCCGGTCCGGCCCGGGGATCAGGGCCGGCTCATCCGCCTGATGGAGGGCGTTGAAGACATTCCGGGCACAGCACTCCACGAAGGCATCAAATGGGGTTGGGAGAGCTTCGGCGAGTATCTCGCCGCCATCGACGCCCTGCCCCACACAATCGATTTCGCGGCAATGGCTGTGCACGACCCGATCCGCGTTTACGCGATGGGGACGCGTGCGACGCACCGGGAAGTGGCGACGAGCGACGATATCCGCTTGATGCGAGGCTTGCTGAAAGAGGCGCTGGACGCCGGCGCTGCCGGGTTCTCCATCGGCCGCAGCGACATTCACCGCACTGCTGACGGCGACTGGACGCCCTCATCAGAAGCGGGGCGCGAGGAACTGATCGCGCTCGCTTCGGTCATGCAAGGTCGCAAGCGCGGCGTCTTGCAGGTCGTCAATGACTTCAATCTTGAGCGACCCAGTTTACCGGATGGGGGCGATCAGTTTGCGGACGAATTTGCGCTGGTGGAAGCGTTCGCGCGCGCGGGTGGCAGGCCAACATCCATTTCCCTCATGCAGCGCGACTTCGCGCCGGACCAGTGGAAACGCATCTTGAGAGAGACCGAGCGATTGAACGCCGACGGCGTCGATTTCCGCGTACAGGTCGCGCCGCGCGGCATTGGCGTCTTCAACGGCCTGCAATGCTCGATGCACCCATTGATGGCGCAGCCGCTCTATCAGACGATCAAAGACAAGCCGCTGGCGGAGCGCGTCGCCATCATGCGCAACCCGGAATTCCGCCAGCGGTGCCTTGCCGATGCGCCAATCAAGCTCGCGGGGCCGGGCTCGTCCGTGCCGCCGATTGTCGATTCGCTGATTGCCGGGATCGGCCTCGTCGCCAACAAGTTTTACCGCCTCGGCGAGACGCCCGATTACGATCAGGGGATTGACGGATCGCTCGGAGCCGAAGCGCGCCGCGACGGCGTTTCCGTGATGGAAAAACTCTACGACGTGTTGCTTGAGCAGGAGGGCCTTCAGCTTATTTATTTCCCGATCTACAATTACACCGAGTTCTCTTACGACAATGTCCACAAAATGCTGATGCACCCGAACGCCATGCTCGGATTGTCGGACGGCGGCGCGCATGTCGGCACAATCTGCGACGCAAGCTTTCCGGCCTATCTGTTGGCATACTGGACACGCGACCGCGCCGACCACCGCATTCCCTTGTCGCGCGCGGTGCAAATGCTGACCGCCGACGGCGCCGATTATCTGGGGCTTGAAGACCGCGGCCGCCTGCGCGTCGGCAGACGCGCCGACATCAACGTCATCGACTATGATCGCCTGTCGCTGAAAGCGCCGCGCATGGTGAAAGACCTCCCCGCGGGAGGGCAACGCCTGTTACAGGACGCACACGGCTTCCGCTCAACGCTCGTTTCTGGCGTTGAGGTTGTGCGCAATGATCAGGTGACGGATAAGCGGCCCGGGCGGCTGGTGAGGTTTGGGTAGAATTGCTGCGCGGCACCGTGACCAGATAGGCGCACACATACATCGTGTATATCGAGTTAAAGGCTGGAGTTTGTGAGAAAAGTGCAGGTTTTCCTCCGCGCCGACCAGAAGGCGGCGTTGACGCGCCTTGCCGCGCGGACCGGTCGCCGTCAGTCGGACCTTATCCGCTCGGGCGTCGATCTGGTTCTGGAAAGCAGCCAGGATGTGGACGCCGGATGGCGCGAGGCGACTCGCGCGGCGGCGGGACTGTGGCGCGACCGCGAGGATATTAATGCCGCACCGACCTCCAAGCCCGACGCAGCGAAAAGGCCTTGATCTCGCAACCGTCAATCTGAAACACTTTTCGATGTTTCGTGGGCTGAAGCGGCCCTATGCCGCGTAAGCCGTCACTTAGCGGACCGCCATGAACTTCACCTTCCGCACCGTTCCTTCGATCGTCTTCGAGACCGGCGCCTCCGCGCGGCTAGGGCTGCTCGTCAGTGGGCGGATGAAGCGCCCGGTCGTCGTGACGGACGCCGGCATCGTGAAAGCGGGCCTCATCGACACGGCGCTCGCGAGCCTTAAAGCTGAGGGGCTCGATTATCATCTCTTCGACGGCATCAAAGCCGACCCGCCCGCGCGGATTGTGCGCCACTCGGTCGAAATTGCGCGCGCGCACAAGGCGGACGGCGTCATTGGCTTTGGCGGCGGGTCGTCGATGGACACCGCAAAGATCATCGCAGTCCTTCTGAACTCGCCGCAGACGCTCGAAGAGATTTACGGGACCGGCAATATCAAGGGATGGCGTGCTCCCCTGGCGCTTCTGCCCACCACCTCCGGCACCGGCAGCGAAGTGACAGATATCGCCGTCGTCACGACGGATGACGACCAGAAGATGGGCATCCTCGGCGACCCGATGTTCGCCGACATCGCGATCCTTGATCCCGCCCTCACCTATGGCTTGCCGCGCCATGTCACGGCCGCGACCGGCGTCGACGCGATGGTGCATGCGATCGAGGCGTATACCAACCGCCACCGCAAGAACCCGGTCTCCGACGCGCTCGCGCGCGAGGCGCTGAAGCTTCTTTCACGGAACATTGTTGCGGCGTGCGAGACGCCGGGCGATGCTGCGGTGCGCGCGAACATGCTGCTTGGATCAATGCTGGCGGGGCAGGCTTTCACCAATTCGCCGGTCGGCGCCGTGCACGGCATGGCCTATCCGCTCGGCGCACTCTTTCACATCCCGCATGGCCTCTCCAACGCGCTGATGCTGGAGCCTGTCTTGCGATTTTCAGCAACCGCCGCCGCGCCGCTTTATGCAGAGCTCGGCGATGTCATCGGCGCCAACGCAACCGGCGGTTTTGCCAACCGCGCGGACGCCTTCATCGGCACACTGATGGAAATCGTCGCCGCAACCGGCGTCGAGCGGCGCCTCTCAAATCTCGGCATCTCGCAGGGCGACCTGCCCCGCATGGCGGAGGACGCCATGAAAGCGCAGCGCGTCATGCAGAACAACCCGCGCGAGGTGACGTATGAGGATGCGCTGCGTATGTATGGAGAGGTGTTGTGAAGGCGGTTTCCGCCGCTTGACCGAGTATTTTTTTGTATATACGTTAAAGTCAGAGGTATGAATGGGATCCCGGAAAGGCGAAAGCCAATTTCATCAAGCACGGGGTCATGTTCGAGGCGGCCGAGCATTTCGAGTGACGCTCGGCGCTCGTTCGGATTGACGCCGCCGATAGCCGCGATGAGACCCGGTACGTCGCGGTCGGATTCATCGGCGAGCGTCTGCATGTGATGATTTGGACGCCGCGGCGCGCAGCAATCCGGGTTATTGGCCTCAGGAAAGCGAACGACCGCGAACGGAGACTTTATGAAGAAGCGATCTAGGCGGCCCGCGGACGTCTCAAAAGAAGACTGGGACGCTGTCGATGTGCCCGAACAGACAGCGGAAGATTTCCGCGCGATGCGGCCCGCTACGGAGGCGCTTCCTGTCGCGATCAAGCGGCTGATCGGACAGCGCGGATCGGGGCGAAAACCGCCAAAAGTCGCCGTTTCGCTGCGCCTCGACCGGGATGTCGTCGAACGGTTCAAAAGCGGCGGGCCGGGGTGGCAGTCGCGTATGAACACAGTGTTGAAAGCGGCGGCGAAGCGCGCCCCGCTGCGGGCAAAGCCGCAATGATGAGCGGCGCTGTGCGCTCCGCCTACAGACATTTCCTCCCGCTGCAAACCCGCTGGTCGGACAATGACGCCTATGGCCATGTCAACAACGTCGCTTATTACAGCTATTTCGACACCATCGTGAACGAGTATCTGATCGCCAGCGGCGCTCTCGACCTTGACGGCGGCGCCGTGATCGGCCTCGTCGTCGAAACGGGCTGCCAATATTTCGCGCCGCTGGCGTTTCCCGAAAAGCTTGAGGGCGCCTTGCGCGTCGCGAAAATTGGCAATTCTTCGGTGCGGTATGAACTGGCGATCTTCAAGGCTGGCGGCGATACGCCTGCCGCGGAAGGCCATTTCGTGCATGTCTATGTCGATCGTATGACGCGGCGACCGGCGTTGCTGCCCGACATTTTGCGGGCTGCAATCGAGAAGCTCGCCTGACGCGTTTGTGACCGCCTGTCGCCGTCAATTCACAAGCAATCGCGCCGGAAAGCGTTCATTCAGTCGGGCGAAATCTGTCACCGCGAGGAGCTGCGTTCCCATGAAGTCCGTCATTCGCCCGATCGTCATCGCCATCTTCGCCGCGACGCCCGCTTATGCGGGCGGCCTGTTCAGCTTTGATCCGGCGCCCGGCGGCGTTTATGTGTCCGGCTATGGCGGCGGAAACTTCGTTCCGGGCAGCTTTTTTACCGGCGTCTCAAGCCCCGACGCGGGCGTACCCGGCCCGACGGGCGTTGCGGGCGCGCCGATCACCGTCAACTTGGAATATGACACCGGTTATCAGTTTGGCGGCGCAATCGGCGCGCAACTGCCGTTCCGGTATTGGGGCATTTTTTACCCGCGCCTTGAGGTCGAGGTCAGCTATACAAAGCTTGACGTGAACGAGGGATCGTTCAACGGCGGCGATCAGATTTTTTCCGGCGACCAGTCGACGACGTTCATCCTGCTCAACAATTATTCCGACATCAAATGGTCGGAAAACCAGCGCATCATTCCTTATATCGGCGGCGGCATCGGGGTTGCGCTCGTGCGTTCGGATGTTGGCTATTTTCCTGCCTCCGCCGTGACGCCCGGCAACACCTTTGCCGTGACCGGGAAAGACACCGCCTTCGCTAGCCATAGCGCGATTGGACTTTCTGCCCCGTTCGGCGACAGCGCAGAAATCTATGTCGAGGGCCGTTACACCAAGATTTTCTCGGCCAGCTTTGAACGCCGGTTCGTCGGCGGCGGCGCAGACCTCTTTGTTGCCGATCTTTCCGACAGCCTCAACGAATTCACGGCGACAGCAGGGCTACGCTGGCGGTTTTAGGATTTCGCGCCAATCGTCGTCCGGTGCAGCAGGCGTTCGTGCCCCGAATAGCCGCCCGTCGCCATGTGGAGCAGCGCGCGATTGTCCCACATGAGAAGCGTGCCCGCCGACCATTTGTGGCGATACTGGAAGGGGCTTTGCGTCTGCCAGCGATAGAGATCGCCGAGCAGCGTCATGGCCTCGAACGGGTCCATGTTCTCGACGCCAATGATGTAGCCGGCGCAGCCATAAAGCGCTTCACGGCCGGTTTCAGGGTGCATGCGGATGAACGCGTGCGTTTGCGTCGCGAGCGCCTCATCCGACGAGCGGATATCCATCGCCCTTCCTTGATCGTTCGCGCCATAAGCGCCGGCGCGCGCGTATCCTGCACGGGCCGAGTGGATCGCCCGCTTGCCGTCAATGCGCGCGCGCAATGCGTCCGGCATTTCTTCCAGCGCCCGATGCTGGTCCGCAAACAGCGTGTCGCCGCCAACGGGCGGAATTTTTATTCCATAAAGGCACGTTCCCGCCGGCGGCGCCTTTTGAAAACTCCAGTCCGTGTGCCAGGCTTCCGCAAAAATCGGCCCTGTTTCGCGCGCCGCGCGCGCCACCGCGATGATATGTGTCCTGCCCGGAATGGGCGCTATGAACGGGTCGTCGCCGAACGGGCCGAACGAGAGCGTGAAGCGCTCAATATCGTCGTCGCTCATCCGCTGATCGGGGAACGCCAGTACATGGTGGTGAAGCCACGCTGCGCGGATGTCGGCGACAACCGCATCGCTCATGGGGCGCGATAAATCGATGCCCGTGACAAGGGCGCCGCAAGCTTGCCCGGAAGGACTGATTTCAAGCGACATATGGCTCACCATTCATGGCGGCTATCCAAAGTCCGGCACGCTCTCGTCCTTATAAGATTTTCTCGTCGAGATCGACTTTCGCGACCAGATAGCCGCGTTTGAGATCGTCGATGTGCTTGGCCATCCACGCGGCGGCTTCGTCTTCGTCGCGCGCATCGAAGGCCGCGATGAGTTTACCTTGCGCGTTCAGAATGCGGTCTTTCGCCTTCGGCGCTCGCGCGATGACATGGCGGAGGCTCTCGCCGATCATCATGTTCAGGGACTGCAACATCGCCAGCATGACGCGGTTATCGAGGCCTTTGGCGATCTGCTGAAAGAACTCGACGGCCGCGACGACGGTTGCTTCGTGGTCGCGATCGCTGGCCGCGCCAAGATCGGCGCGCGCTTTTTTCAACGCGGCAATCTTGGCCTTCGATAAGCGCTTGGCCGCAAGCCGCGCCGCCGGCGGATACATCGCGGCGAGCGAGTCCCAGACCTCGTGAAATGTGATCCCGCCGAGCGCAAAGCTCTTGCTGGCCGCGGCGGCAATATCGGCGGCGACGGGGCGCTTGATGAAAAATTTTTTGGCGGGGCCGCGCACGATGAGGCCCGTCTGTTCGAGCAGCCGCAATCCCTCGCGCACCGTCGACCGCGTAACGGCGAATTGCGCGCAAAGCTCGCCCTCCGTCGGCAGATGCGCGCCGTCATTCAGAACGCCGTCGCTGATCTTCTGTTCGATCGCGCGATAGACTTTCATATACGCCGGCGCGCGGTCGAGCGGCTGGAACGCTTCGCTCATGCTCAGGCGCTCAGCTCAAACAATTCGCGGCCGATCAGCATACGGCGGATTTCGGATGTACCGGCGCCGATCTCATAAAGTTTGGCGTCGCGCAAAAGGCGCCCGGTCGGATAATCGTTGATATAGCCATTGCCGCCGAGCAGCTGGATCGCGTCGAGCGCGACTTGCGTGGCTTTCTCTGCCGCGTAGAGAATGCAGCCCGCCGCATCCTGGCGCGTCGTTTCTTTGCGGTCGCAGGCGCGGGCAACCGCGTAAACATACGCCTTGCAGGCGTTCATCGTCGTATACATGTCAGCGATTTTTCCCTGCACCAGCTGGAACAAGCCGATGGGCTTGCCGAATTGCTGGCGGTCATGAACATAAGGCATCACGACATCCATCGCCGCCTGCATCAGGCCGAGACAGCCGCCCGCGAGCACTGTGCGCTCATAGTCGAGCCCGCTCATCAGGATGCGCACGCCGTCGCCTTCCTCACCCATGAGGTTTTCGGCCGGCACTTCGCAATCTTCGAACACAAGCTCGCCCGTGTCCGAGCCGCGCATGCCAAGCTTGTCGAGCTTTTGCGCCGACCGGAACCCCTTGAACCCCTTCTCAACGATAAAAGTCGAGATCCCGCGTGAGCCCTTATCCGGCGCGGTCTTGGCGTAGACCGCGACAACGTCCGCCGTCGGACCATTGGTGATCCACATCTTGCTCCCGTTGAGGATATAGCGGTCGCCTTTCTTCTCGGCGCGCAACTTCATCGAAACAACATCCGACCCGGCGCCGGGCTCTGACATCGCCAATGCGCCGAGATGCTCGCCCGAGAGGAGCTTTGGCAGATAGCGCGCCTTCTGCGCCTTGCTGGCGTTGAGGCTGATCTGGTTGACGCAGAGGTTAGAGTGCGCGCCGTAGGAAAGACCGACCGAGCCCGACCCGCGCGAGATTTCCTCCATCGCGACGACATGCGCGACATAGCCGAGCCCCGCCCCGCCGTACTCCGGATCTGCGGTGACGCCGAGGAGCCCCAGCGCGCCAAGCTCCGGCCAAAGGTCGCGCGGAAACTCGTTCTTCGCGTCGATTTCGGCGGCGCGAGGGCTGAGCCGGTCCGCAACCCAGCGCACGATCATCTCGCGCATTTCCTCGACTTCTTCCGGCAGGCCGAAATTCAGATGCGGTATATTGCGGGCCATCGCGCGCTCCCTTGTCGGCAGTCCGGCCGCTCAACCGCAGCTCAGAGCGCATCATTATCACATATTGCTATTGTCCGACAACCCGATTAATGAGACCAAGACGGGCGGGAGAGCTTGATGGGTCAAATTGCGTCGCAGATCGACACAGCTAGCGATGGCTACCTCGCCAACCGCGCGGCAATGGAAGCGCTCGTCACTAGCTTGAAGACCAACACAGCAACGATCACTGAGGGCGGGGGGCAACGTTACGCCGACCGTCACAAGGAGCGCGGCAAGCTTCTCGCGCGCGAGCGCATTGAACGGCTGGTCGATCCCGGCGCGCCATTCCTCGAGATCGGCGCGTTTGCTGCGTGGGAGATGTATGGCGGCGATCTGCATTCCGCGGGCGTCATTGCCGGCCTTGGCCGTATCGCGGGCATCGAGTGCATGATCGTCGCCAATGACCCAACGGTCAAAGGCGGCACCTATCACCCGATGACGGTGAAGAAGCATTTGCGCGCGCAGGAGATTGCGGCGGAAAATCGCCTGCCTTGCGTCTATCTCGTCGAATCGGGCGGCGCGTTTTTGCCCATGCAGGACGAGGTTTTTCCGGACAAGGACGATTTCGGGCGAATTTTCTACAATCAAGCGAACATGTCCGCCGCCGGCATTCCGCAAATCGCCGTCGTGCACGGGTCTTGCACGGCCGGCGGCGCTTATGTCCCTGCGATGTCGGACGAGGCGATTATTGTCAGGCGTCAAGGGACGATTTTCCTCGGCGGCCCGCCGCTTGTCAAAGCTGCAACTGGCGAAATCGTCACCGCCGAAGATCTTGGCGGCGGCGACGTGCATACGCGCGAAAGCGGCGTTGCCGATTATCTCGCGGATGACGACGATCACGCGCTGGGGCTCGCGCGCCAGATCGTGTCGCGATTGAACTGGGTGAAGCAGGGCAAGCTCGTCTGCGCCGAACCGCGCCCGCCGCTTTATCCTGCAGAGGAACTTTACGGCATTGTCGAGCGCGATATCAGGAAGCCCTATGACGCGCGCGAGATCATTGCCCGCATCGTTGACGCCTCCGTCTTCGACGAATTCAAGCCGCTCTATGGCGCGACGCTGGTCACGGGCTTTGCGCATATCCACGGGCTTCCGGTCGGCATTCTTGCCAATAATGGCATTCTGTTTTCGCAGAGTGCCCTCAAAGGCGCGCATTTCATTGAATTGTGCTGCCAGCGGAAAATCCCGCTCGTCTTCCTGCAGAACATCACCGGCTTCATGGTCGGGCGGTCCGCGGAAGCGGGCGGCATCGCCAAGGACGGCGCAAAACTCGTGACCGCCGTCGCGACCGCGCGCGTGCCGAAATTCACGATTGTCATTGGCGGCAGCTACGGCGCGGGGAATTACGGCATGTGCGGGCGCGCTTATTCTCCCCGCTTCCTCTTCATGTGGCCAAACGCGCGCATTTCCGTCATGGGCGGCGAGCAGGCCGCAAGCGTTCTGGCGACCGTCAAGCGCGAAGGATTGCGCAAGGGGGAAGACTGGAGCGCCGCCGACGAAGACGAGTTCAAGACGAAAATCCGCGCCGACTATGACGCGCAAGGCTCGCCCTATTATTCGTCCGCGCGGCTGTGGGATGACGGCATCATTGATCCGGCACAGACGCGCGATGTGCTGGCGCTGTGCCTGTCGGCGAGCTTGAATACAGCCATCGAAGAGACGAAGTTCGGCCTCTTCAGGATGTGAGGGGAAAGCAGCCATGACCACAGACTTCTTGACGTTGACGACCGACCCGCGCGGCGTTGCGCGCCTTACGCTCAACCGACCGGACGTCAAGAACGCCTTCAACGAGCAATTGATTGGCGAGATCGCCGACGCGATGGGGCGTCTGAACGCTGATAAGGCTGTTCGCGCTGTCGTCCTGACCGGCTCTGGCGACGCTTTCTCCGCCGGCGCGGACCTCTCCATGATGCAGCGCGTAGCAACCTATTCGGCGGCGGAGAACAAGCAGGATGCGCGCCGCCTCGCGCATATGCTGAACTCGATTTATTCCTGCGACAAGCCGGTGATCGCGCTCGTCAACGGCGCGTGCATGGGCGGCGGCGTCGGCCTTGCGTCGGCGTGCGACATCGTGATTGCCGCGGAGGAGGCGTTCTTCGCGCTCTCCGAAGTGCGCCTCGGCCTTATCCCGGCGGTCATCTCGCCGTTCGTCGTGCGCGCCATCGGCGTGCGCCAGGCGCGGCGCTATTTCCTCACCGGCGAGCGCTTCGACGCGATGACGGCAAAGGCGATCGGCCTTGCGCATATGGTCTGCATGAAAGCGCAGCTTGAAGGAACGCTTGCCGGCGTCATCGATAACCTCCTTGCCTGCGGGCCGAATGCGCAGCGCGACGCCAAGATGCTAATCCGCACCGTTGCGCATCGCCCGATAGACGACGCCGTGATGGAGGAAACCGCCGCCCTCATCGCCCGCGTCCGCGCGAGCGAAGAAGGCAAGGAAGGCGTCACCGCGTTTCTGGAGAAGCGAAAGCCTGCATGGGGCAGTTGAGCAACGCCCGGCAAAGCTGGTTGTCATAAATTCTACAACTATGGCTTGCTATTGACGCCTAACTTACCGTGCCGCGCATCACAACCGAGGGGGAGATTGGTCATGAGCGCTTCTGACACTTTGCTATCGAACGCCGATGCGCTGATGAGCCCTGCAGCCGGCGCATCGACTGGTCAGAACGAAGCGCCTGCCTGGAGCGGCGACCCGGATTCCTTTGTCAAGCCAAAGGTCCGTCGCGGATTGTTCCACGCCTTTGCAACCAGCGGTGAACTTGCTGACGAAAAATTCGGCTACGCCGCTTCCCTCGACAAGAAAAAATGGATTGACGCGTATTTTGGCGATGGCGTGGAGCTTTTCCCCGACTTCAACCGGCCAAGCCTGCATTTTCGCAACTACGACGTCATTCAGTACGAAGATATCAAGAAACGCTTTCCCGCAGACGAGGATGTTCGCGTCTTCATCAAAATGACGCGGGAGATCGTCGTCAGGAATTTTCTTGTCCTTGTCGTCGTCAAGCGCCTCATCGCCATACTGGCGCTCGGCGCGGTTTATCTCTGCGCTACGACCGGACCTCAGGCGCTTTTCGATTTCGTCCAGACCCACCTCAACGTCGCTGACCTTGAGATGATCGACGCCAAGCGGGCCGGACTTTACATACTCGTCGGCGTCGGGACGCTGATTTTCCTCATTTTCGTATTTTCCAACAGCCTGCTCTATTCGCAGTTCATCCGGGCGACGCAAGCAACCTGTTCGTTCCTGACACAGAACATTCAGGGAAAGCTGTCAAAAATGGAATCCGCTTACACGACCTCGCTGAAAAACATTCGCGATCAATACGCGCCCGTCAATCGGGACGACCCGTGGCCCGACCGGGCCTATTGGACGGCAATTCTCATTCTTTGGTACCCCAAGCGGGTCGAGAACATTGAGAAGGCGTTTCAGATTGACATGTGGCGAACGCGCCTTGCCTTTACAGGTGTCTACGTGCTCGGGCTCTTTTTGTCATTCGCCGTTTTTGGCGCGGCGATCGCGACGTTGGCGACGGCGGTGCCCGACGGAGCCGGTCTCAGCGTCGCTCTCGGCGGATATGCGGCCACCATCGTCGCCGCATCCTACTTCTTTTTTCGCCCGCCCTTGCGCCTCATTCGAGATTACGTCGATGTGCGCTACTGGACAACGTTCGAATCGATGAAAATGCACGAAAGCGTGGCGGCAATCATCAAGGCGGACAAGCTACAGATCCTTGACGAATTGAACCGCCAGCGCGGCGGGCGGCCGAACGGCTGACCGCCAGATTGGAAACGGCGCGCAACTGACGTTATAGCGGAGTGTTGCCGCGCCATGCGGCGCCAAACCGTGTTTGAGGTAGCGCCCCTTGTTCAAAAAGATCCTCATCGCCAATCGCGGCGAGATCGCTGTACGCGTTGCGAAGACGGCGCGGCGAATGGGCATCGCAACGGTTGCCGTCTATTCCGACGCGGACGCGGGCGCGCCTCATGTGCGCGCCTGCGATGAAGCCGTGCGCATTGGCGCTCCGCCGCCCGCTGACAGCTATCTCAGGATCGAGCGCATCGTCGAGGCGATGAAGCGCACGGGCGCCGAGGCGGTGCACCCCGGTTACGGCTTCCTGTCCGAGAACGAAAAGTTCGCCGATGCGCTCGACGCCGGGGGCCTTGTCTTCATCGGCCCGACCGCAGCAACGATCCGCGCCATGGGGTCAAAATCTGCGGCGAAGGACCTGATGGATAAGGCCGGCGTGCCGACGACCCCCGGCTATCAGGGAGCGGATCAATCGCTCGACACCTTTCGCCGCGAGTGCGCGAGGATCGGCTATCCCGTTCTTTTGAAAGCAACGGCGGGCGGCGGCGGCAAGGGGATGAAGGTCGTTGAACGCGAAGGCGATCTCGCCGGGATGCTCGCCTCCGCACAACGCGAGGGAAAAAATTCGTTTGGCGACGAACGCGTGCTGGTTGAAAAATATATTCCGCGCGCACGCCACCTTGAAGTGCAGATTGTCGGCGACGGCAAGGGCAAAGTGCTCCACTTTTTTGAGCGCGACTGCTCGGTCCAACGCCGCCACCAGAAGATCATTGAGGAAGCCCCGGCGCCGCGCTTGCCCGCGGATGTGCGCCAGCGTTTGCATGAGATCGGCGTCAACGCGGGCAAAGCGGTGAACTATCGGGGGGCTGGCACGGTCGAGTGCCTCTATGATGGCGACGGCGCCGTATTCTTCATGGAAATGAATACGCGCCTGCAAGTTGAACACCCGGTGACGGAAGAGATCACGGGCGTCGATCTCGTGGCGCTGCAATTGCGCGTCGCGGCGGGCGAGGGTCTTGCACTTGACCAGAAGGACATCCGCGAGCAAGGCCACGCTTTCGAGGCGCGTCTCTATGCGGAAAATCCCGACAATAATTTCGCGCCGTCAATCGGCACACTGACGACCTTGCGCCTGCCGCGCGAGGCGCGCACCGATTCAGGCGTCGAAGAAGGGCAGACGATTACGCCCTTCTATGATCCGATGATCGCCAAGATCATCCGTCATGGGAACTCGCGCGAGGAAGCGCTGGCGCGGCTGCGCGGCGCAATCGCTGAAATCCGCGTTGCGGGGCTGGAGACGAACGCGCAGTTCCTTCATCGCCTCGCCTCCGACGCTGACTTTATCGCGGGCGATGTCTCGACCCGCTACATCGCCGAACATGAGGACGCGTTATTCGCGAAGCGCCCGGCCGATGACCGCATCATTGCCGCAGCGCTTGCCGATCTTCTCCTGCAAGCGCCGGCATCGACGGACCCGTGGGCGACGCTTGCGGGATTCCGCCTCAACAAACCCGCGAAGTTTGTGTTCTGGATTGCCGTGGACGGCGAGCGGTCGATCGCGCGCGTCTTTCGCGATGGCGACAGCTTCGAGGTCGAAATCGATCCAAACGCGAGCGCTGCGGGACGGAGGAAGAAAGCAAATGCGTCCCCTTCTCCCGCAAGCGGGAGAGGGATTAGGGGTGAGGGAGCGTCAACACGGGAGGGCGGCTCTTTGGTGCACGCGCCCTCACCCCCTGCCCCTCTCCCGCCAAGCGCGGGAGAGGGGAGCAGACGCTTTACTATTAAAGCGAAGCGCGGCGGCGCCGACATTCGCCTCACAATCGACACCGAAACCATCCTCGCGACTGTCGTTCCCCATGGCGCCCACAAGCGCGTCTTCATCGGCGCCGAGCACTGGGATATTCAGCATCCGGATGTTCTGTCCGGCAGCCTTGCGAGCCACGCCAGTGAAGGCTCGCTCAATGCGCCGATGCCGGGCGTCGTCACGCTGTTAGTCGCCAAGCCCGGCGAGCGCGTTGCTGCCGGCGCTGTACTGATGGTGATGGAAGCGATGAAAATGGAACACGCGATCAAAGCGCCCCGTGACGGCGTCATCAAATCGTTCCGCTACAAGGCGGGCGATCAGGTGAAAGACGGCGCGGTGCTGGTGGAATTTGAAGAGAGTGCGTAGGGCCTGTATGGCGCATTGAGCGAAGCGAAATGCACGTCTTTATCTGGCAGCGTAAAAAAGACGTGCCTTTCGCTTCGCTCAACGCACCCTACGCGCCAACTCCCCGCGCACGAACGCGACAAACGCCGCGTCCTCGCCTTGCAGATTCGCTTCGACATAGCGGGCAAAGTCCGGGCGTTTCAGCCAGTAGGCGAAGAAGTCGGCCCATGAGCCCCAGCGGCGGCCGCTTTGCCCCGTCGGCGCGTCTTCATAGAGCAGGATAAACGCGCGCTCGAAGAGCGCCATCAGCATTTCGTAATAGATCGCCTGGCGCCGGCGCTGTTCGGGGCTGAGCGTGTCGCCCGGTGAGGCTTCGAGAACGTCAAGCTCCGGATGGGCGAGCGCGGCTTCGAGAAGCGCAGAATATTGCTGGGAAAGCTGGACGTAGATTTCATCCTCGCGCTGTTCGAGGGCCTTCCCCTCGTTCGCGCGTTCGGCGCGCATTTCGCGCCAGATCGCCGCGACGGCGAGCGGCAGGCCCAACACCGTCACGAGATAGCTCATCAGCTCCCAGAGCCTCAGCGTTTCCTCGTCGATCATTGCGGGCCCTCCAATCGCCAGCGCCAACGGTAAGCCGCGCCGCGTGCGGACGGAAGGCGTTGACGCGCCCGCCGCGTCTGCGCGACAGTTGCGCAATGACGACCCCCATCACCATCGTTGAAGTCGGCCCCCGCGACGGGCTGCAGAACGAAAAGCAGATCGTCAGTGCCGAGACCAAAATTGCTCTGGTTGAACGCCTGGCAGCTGCCGGGATGACGACCGTTGAGGCCGGCGCGTTCGTCTCGCCGAAATGGGTGCCGCAGATGGCGGCGACGGATGAGGTCATGGCGCGCATCAAGCGCCTGCCCGGCGTTTCTTATCCGGTGCTCACGCCGAACCTGAAAGGCTATGAAGGCGCGCGCGCCGCCAAGGCCGATACGGTCGCGGTGTTCGGCGCGGCGTCGGAGAGTTTTTCGCAGAAGAATATCAATTGCGGGATTGACGAGAGCCTTGAACGGTTCCGGCCCGTGATCGAGGCGGCGCAGGCTGACGGCGTTCGCGTGCGCGGCTATGTCTCCTGCGTCCTTGGCTGCCCCTATGAAGGCGCCGTGCCGATCGCAAATGTCGTGCGCGTTGCGAAGGCGCTTTACGCAATGGGGTGTTACGAAATCTCGCTCGGCGACACGATCGGCGTCGGGACGCCGCAGGAGACGCGGGGGCTGATCCGCGCGGTTGCGGGCGAAGTTCCGGTATCGGCGCTCGCCGGCCACTATCACGACACCTACGGGCAGGCGCTCGCGAATATCTGGGCGTCGATTGAGGAGGGCGTGGCCGTGTTCGACGCCTCCGTCTCCGGCCTTGGCGGCTGCCCATACGCCAAGGGCGCTTCCGGGAATGTCGCTTCGGAGGACGTCGTCTATTCGCTGCACCGCTCGGGGCTTGAGACCGGCGTCGACCTCGACGCCCTCGTCGCGATCAGCCGCTGGATTTCGGGCGAACTTGGGCGGCAGCCCGGCGGGAAAGTAACGCTGGCGCGCGCCGCCAATTGACACCTCCGCACACAGGCCAATACTCCGCCCCATGACTGACGCGCTGCGCCAATCCTTCCAGTCGGACGGCCACGCCGTGCTGCGAGAGGCGGCAACCGCTGACATGGCTCGCAATCTGTTGAGCGTCATCCATGGCAGCATGATTCGTGATCCGAAGGGCTTGAAGAAATTCGAACTGACGGAGCCGCGCGTCAACGAGAAAGCCGGCTATGAGTTTTACGGACCTCGCCTTCCTTCCGTAATGACGTTTCACTGGGGGCTTACGTCGCACATTGCCGAGATCGTCGGCAGACGGATCGTTCCGTCATTCTCGTTCGTTCGCGTCTACATGGCGGGCGACCGCCTGCTCGTTCATTCCGACCGCAAGTCTTGCGAATATGCGCTGTCGCTGTCGCTCGGCTACAGCGACGATATCATCTGGCCATTGGAACTCGGGCAAAAGCACTATGACTTTGCCGACATCGCTGATCGCCCAAAGGAAGAAACTTTCGGGTCTGACGCCTATCAGACCGTGATGCTCGCCCCCGGCGACGCGCTTCTCTATCGCGGCGTCAATCTGCGGCATGGGCGGATGCAGCCGAGCCCCAATCGCTGGTCGGCGCATCTCTTTCTGTTCTGGGTTGAGGCGGACGGCGAGTTCAAAGACCTTGCGTTTGACCGCATGACCTTTAACACGGCAATCGAATTTCCGCCGCCCGGCCGCAGCTGACGCGGCTCTATTTCAGTCTTGCCTGATAAACCGGCTGGATATCGACCGGCACATCGTCGAGCGAAGCGATGACCGCGTTCGCCGGCGCGTCGAGCACTGCCCAGCGGTCCAGAAACGCACTTGCCTTGGCGTAATCGCCGTCGCCCTGAAGGATGACGATCTCTTTCGTCAGCGTACCGATCGCGGCTTCCAGCTTTGGGAAATCGAGGCGAAATTTTCCGGTTTCCTCATCGATCGACAATGCGCCGGCCTTGCGAAACCATTCATACTGAAATGCTGCGCCGCGCCCGTGCGCTTCGTTGACGCCAAAGCGCATCGCGCGAAAGAGACCGACGAAATAGGTGGCGAGAAACTGTTCTTTTTCTACCGCAGGAAGCTCGCCCTTCTCCATCATGAACAAGATGTTGTAGGCGCCCATGACGTCGGCTTTTCCTTCTTCGGTTGCCGAATAAAGCTCCTTCAACTCGGCGTTGACGGTTGTCGCAGCGCCGTTCTTGACGATCGCGCCCGGCCCGAGGCTGTGCGACAGCTCGTGAAACAGCGTTTCGGCGCCCATGTATTTTTGCAGCAGCATCGCCGCGTGTTCGGGGACCAATACGACGCTCGCCATCGGCGCGAGGATGCGGTCGAACTTGGCGCTCATGACATTATTGAGAAGCACTTTTTTCGCGCCCTTGGCCTCGCGCACGCGTTCGTCATTGGGCAGATTAAACGCGATTGTCTGAACGCCCGGCACATTGTCGCCGCCGCCATGAACTTGCGTCACGACAGCAATCGGGCTTTCAAAGCCGCGCTTGAAATTCTTGTAGCCTTCAGGAACGGGAAGATTGGCTTCCATGTCGCGCAGATATTTCTTGTATTTGTCGAGGGCTGCGCTCTCTGCCGGGTCCTTGACGGTGACGAATGCTTCGAACGCTGTCTTGTAGCCAAAAAGTCCGTCCGTATAAACCTCGTAAGGCCCGATCGCGACCTCGATTGTTCCATCAAGATCCATCCAGGCGATCTCCGACGCGAAATAGTCGTCGGTCAGGAACGCGTCGGCGCGCAGCGACAGGAATTTTTTCAGACTTGCATTAGTCGTGATCTCCGCCGCGCGCTTCAAGAGGCTTGCGGCGGCCTCCAACGGTTCGCGGTAATACTCCGAATACGGAATGGCAATGAGGCGGCCAGCGTTGTCGCGCCGGATGACCGTATAGCCGCTGATGAACGCGGCCTTGTCGGCAGGGTTTGCCGCGAGATGCGCCTCAAATTCTTCCTTTGTCATATCGGCGGGATAGAACGCGGCGCCAGCCGGTTTTGTCGCTGATCCGTAGAACGGCTTGTCGTCATTCAGCGTATCCCATGGCCCGAAATGGAGATCGACAAGATCGAGCAAAAGCTCTTTGTCCGGTTGATCGCCGGCGGCGATCGCAGTGCGCAGCGTTTCGTTGTCTTCGGAAATCTGTTGGCGATATATGGCGCTCATCACGTCGCCTGCTTCATTGAGGAGATTGACGACGGCGCGTTCCTCGCCAGTCAGGAAGGCGAGATCCGGGTTCATGTCGACAATCGCAAACTGCGCGCGCATCGCCTCCAGCGTTTCACGCGGGGCAACAGGCGCCGATGCTGCCACGCTGACGGGGGCAGAAGGCGCGGCGGCCGGCGGCGCGCTTGCGCGGTCCCGCCCGCAGGCAGCCGCGAGCGACAGGACTGAAACGGCAAGAAGCAAGGTGCGCATGGAGTTCTCCGGGAAGGGACGCGGGTGAAACCCTAGGCCAAGGGCGGCGTTGACTAAAGGGCGGCTGATCTATGTCGTCCCTGCGCCGCAATCCGGCCTTGTCGGCCTGCCAGGATCGGCCCTAAGACAGGTTGATCGATTGTTGCTTCACGACCCCGGGGGATGTCTCAGCGATGCCGTTACGCTCATTGTTTTCACCCGTTGCGGCGTTAGCGCTGGTCCTCTTGGCGCCGGCCGCGCTGGCTGAAGATCAAAGCTTTGAAGACTGGCTGGAAGGCTTCAGGTCCGAGGCCGCAGCCGCTGGCGTGCGCACCGATGTCATCGACGCCGCTTTTGACGGCGTCGTGATGAACCCGCGCGTCGTCGAACTCAACGACAACCAGCCGGAATTTGCGCGCTCGGTATGGGATTATATCGACAGCGCCGTGTCGGCAAAACGCATCACCGAGGGTCGCGCCGGCGTAGCGGAGAACGCCGAATTGCTGGCCCGCGTCGAAGCCGAATTCGGCGTCGATCGGGAAATCATCGGCGCGATCTGGGGGCTTGAATCGTCCTATGGCGCGGTGATGGGCGATCATGACGTGATTGGCGCCCTTGCAACGCTCGGCTGGAAAGGCCGCCGCACCGGCTATGGCCGCGAACAGCTGATCGGCGCCTTGAAAATCTTGCAGAACGGCTATGCGGACCGCGGCCAGCTGCGCGGTTCGTGGGCCGGCGCCATGGGCCAGACGCAGTTTATCCCGACAACCTATCTCGTCTACGCGATCGACCATGGCGGGGACGGCAAGCGCGATATCTGGTCGGACCTCGACGATGTGTTCGCGTCGACCGCCAATTACCTGCGCGCGTCGAACTATCGCCGCGGCGCGCCGTGGGGCTTTGAAGTGACCCTGCCCCCCGGCTTTGACCATGCGCTCGCCGACGTTGACGTAACGAAGGCCGTCATTGAATGGGCGGGCGCGGGCGTTGCTGGCGTCAACGCCAATCTTGGCCGCGATTACGACCCGAACCTGCGCGCGCGCATTCTGTTGCCGGCCGGCGCCAAGGGCCCCGCTTTCCTTGTGTTCGAGAATTTCGAGGCGATCCTCAAATATAACCGCTCAACCTCTTACGCGCTTGCGGTTGGCTTGCTTGCTGACCATCTCGCGGGTCGGGAAAAGGCGGTCATCGCCCCATGGCCGCGCGAGGATCGCGCGCTCAGCCTTGATGAGCGCAAGGCGCTGCAACAGGCCTTGAAAGATAAGGGCTTCGACCCCGGACCGGTCGACGGCGTTATTGGCGCGGGGACGAAGCGGGCGCTGAAAGCGTGGCAGAAAAGCGCGAACCTGCCCGCTGACGGCTACGCATCGCTCGACACCCTCACGCGCCTGACGTCCTGACCCACTTGCTGCGGCGCAAAAAGCAGCCTATAGGCCCCTCGATGCTGCGCTGCAACATGGCGCGGCGACCCAATCCGGGTCTGACATAACGCCAAAAGGAGCCCCCATGGCCGCTGCAAAAAAAATTGCGCCCCGCCGCGCCGCGAAAGACATTGAAGACACGATCGAGACCGCCAACGAGACGGCGTTCGCAACTGCCAACGCCTGGACCGACAATGCGCGCGGCCAATACGAGACTGCGATGAAGACTTTCAACGAATCCGCTGAAAAATTCCGCGCTGATGCCGAAGAAGCCATGTCCGCCGCGCGCGAGGGCTTTGACGCTGCCAATGAGCGCATGAAGTCGGTCAACGCCGATGTCATGTCGGCCGCGCAGGAAGAAATCTCCGGCGCCGTTGAATTCGCCAGCGAGCTTTCCCGCGCCAAGTCCATCACGGATGCCTTCGAAATCCAGCGCGGCTATTATACGAAGCTTTTTGAAACTCGCACTGAGCGCTTTCGCGCCCTGACGGAAGCTTCAAACGAAGCGGCAAAGGCCGCGTTCGAGCCGATGACCAAAGGCTATGCGTCAGCGTTCTCTTTCACGCCGTCCTTCGACAAGTTCTTTCCGTTTTCCGGCAAGTAAGGTGAGTGTCCGCCGATGACCGGCGGGCGCGACATCGAGGGTGCGTTGGTTGAGTTTGCTAAAGTGGACTGGGAGGCAAGCGCTCCCCGGTCCATTTTTTTTGACGACATCTATTTCGCGGGCGACGGCGCCGCCGAAGCAAGCCATGTCTTCCTTGACGGCAATAACCTCGGGCGGCGCTTTGGCGAGGCAGACCGATTTGCAATCGGCGAACTTGGCTTTGGTTCGGGCCTCAATTTTCTCTCGGCATGGGCGCTGTGGCGCGCGGTGCGTCGGCCGGCGGCGCGTCTGCATTTCCTGTCATTTGAGAAGTATCCTCTGAGGGCGGACGACCTTGTGCGCGCCAGTGCGGCATGGCCGCATCTCCAAGGATTCAGTGAAGCGCTGGCGCGCGCCTATCCTCCGCCTGTTGCCGGCTTTCACCGGCTCGCCCTGGCCGAGGGCGTGACGTTGACGCTCGCCTTCGGTGATGCGTCGATGATGCTCACCCGATGCGAGGCTTCGATTGATGCCTGGTTTCTCGACGGGTTTGCGCCGGCGAAGTGCCCCGGCATGTGGAGCGATGCAGTCTTTGCTGAAATTGCAAGGCTATCGGCAAAGGGCGCGACGGCTGCGACGTTTACTGTGGCCGGCGCCGTGCGGCGCGGCCTTGAAGCGGCCGGCTTTGCGATTGAAAAACGTCCCGGGTACGGACGAAAACGCGAGATGTTGACCGCGGCAATTGATGCGCCGCCGAGGCCGCGCCGCCGCGCGCCATGGTTTTCCCCTTCGGCCTTGCCCCCACTTTTGCCCGGGGCGCGCCTGGCGATTATCGGCGGCGGCGTTGCGGGCGCGAGCCTTGCGGACGCTGCTGCACGCGCTGGCCTTATCCCCACACTTATCGACAATCTCGGCCTTGCCAACGCCGCATCGGGCAATCCCGCCGGGCTGATCATGCCGCGGCTTGATCTTGGCAACAGCGCGGGCGGGCGGTTTTTTATCGCCGCTTACCTTTGCGCGTTGCGCACGATCGAGCGGCTGGAAACGGAGACCGGGGCCGTTGTCTTCAATCGCTGCGGCGCCTTCCAGCCCTCGCTCGCCGACGACGATGCGGCGCGCGCGGCCCGGCAACTCACGTCGGGCATCCTGCCGGAGGGATGGATCGAGGCGCGCGACCGCGGCGTATACTTTCCGCAAGCCGGCGTCATCGATCCGCGCGCGTTTTGTTCGGCGCTTGCCGGAGCTACCGCGATAATCCGTACACGAGCCATTCGCATCAATCGGACAGCGAGCGGCATCGAGGTGTTTCTGGAGGACGGCAGCGCCGTTGCCGCCGATGCTGTCGTGATTGCGAACGGCGCAGACGCGCTGCGCTTTGCCGAGGCGCGCACGCTGCCGCTGACGCGGGTCGGCGGTCAGATCGACTGGTTCCCCGATGCCGCTCCGCCCGCCAGCGCTGTCGCCTTTGGGCCATACGCCGCGCCCGCGCGCGGCGGCGGTCTCATCATCGGCGCGACCTATGACCGGCTTGGGGCAAACGCGCAGCCGCAGGCGCGCATCGGCGCGACGCAGTTGACGATTGATGCGATTGCAGCCGCGCTGCCCGATCTTGCCGCGTCGCTTGACGCCAAGGCATCAAGGCCGCGCGCCAGCGTCCGGTGTCAGACGCCCGACCGGTTGCCGATTGCCGGCCCGGCCCCCGATTTTCATTTCTACGGCGCCGAATATGACGATCTGCGCACCGGCAAAGCGCGCGATTATCCCGATGGCCGGTCAATCCCCGGCGTCTTCCTGCTGACGGGACTGGGCTCGCGCGGGCTCGTCACAGCGCCTTTGTTGGCCGACATGATTGTTGCGGAAATGACCGGCGCGCCGGCGCCAGTCGAGCGCGACATTGCCGAAGCGCTGCACCCCGCGCGTTTTTTCATCCGCGACCTCAAGCGCGCCGTGACGCGCCGCGCCATGTAGCGTCGCTCGCTTGCCGCGCGAAGCGGCATGGGGTTTAAGTCTGCCGCGCGCGCCCCGGGAGATAAGCCATGCATGAAACGCCGTTCGGCCCCGTCTTCGATACGATGCTCGAAGGCATCGGCAAGACGCCCATGGTGAAAGTGTCGAAAATCGACACCGGCCCCTGCGACTTGTTCCTGAAACTCGAAGCCAACAATCCCGGCGGCTCGATCAAGGACCGCATCGGCCTTGCGATGATCGAGGCGGCGGAGCGTGACGGAAAGCTGAAGCCCGGCGGCGCGATCGTCGAGGCGACGGCCGGCAATACCGGCCTGTCGCTCGCGCTTGTCGCCGCACAAAAAGGATACAGACTGACGATCGTTGTGCCCGACAAGATGGCGCAGGAAAAAATCTTTCACCTCAAAGCGCTCGGCGCCGATGTGCGCCTGACGCGTTCCGACGTCGGCAAGGGGCACGACGATTATTATCAGGACGTCGCGCAGCGGATCGCCAATGAGACCGGCGCCTTTTACGTGAACCAGTTCGGCAACCGCGCCAACCCCGATGCGCACGAAGCGGTCACTGGCCCCGAGATCTGGGGCCAGATGGGTCATGACATGGACGCGCTTGTCGCCGGCGTCGGCTCGGGCGGCACGATCACGGGCCTTGGCCGCTTCTTCGAGCGCGAAGCCCCGCATGTCGAGATGATCCTCGCGGACCCGAAGGGCTCAATCCTCACGGAGTATGTCAACACCGGCAACCTGCCAAACGAGGTGGGCTCGTGGCTGGTCGAAGGAATTGGCGAGGACTTCATTCCCGACATTTGCGATTTGTCGCGCGTGAAAAAAGCCTATGGCATTTCCGACAAGGAAAGCTTCGAGGCGGCGCGCGATTTGTTGAAGAAAGAAGGCATTCTCGGCGGCTCGTCATCGGGCACGCTGCTTGCCGCCGCGCTGAAATATTGCCGCGAGCAGAAAACGAAAAAACGCGTCGTCGCGTTCGTGTGCGATCGCGGCGACAAATATCTCTCCAAGATGTATAACGACTATTGGATGTACGATCAGGGTTTCCTGAAGCGCCCGCCGAAAGGCGATCTGACCGATCTCATCACCCGCAAACACTCCGAGCGCGCAACCGTGACGGTCAAGCCCGACGACACGCTGATGACGACCTATGGCCGGATGAAGCTGTACGACATCTCGCAATTGCCGGTGCTCAACGAGGACGGCAGCCTTGCCGGCTTGATCGACGAAGAAGACATTCTCTTCGCGGTCGTCAGGAACCGCGACAAGTTCAAGGACCCGGTCAAATCCGCGATGACGTATCGCGTCGAAACGCTCGATGCGGCGGAGAAGATGGAAGCGCTGCTGCCGGTGTTCGCGAAGGGCTATGTCGCGGTGGTGACGAAAGGCGGCAAGTTTGAGGGGCTGATTGCGAGAACGGATCTGCTGAATTATTTGCGGCTGCAGGTGGCGTGAGAATGGGACTTGACGTCTACGGCCTCAAAACTTGCGACACCTGCAAGCGCGCGCGGAAAGAACTCGACGCGGCGGGCGTTGCTTACGCCTTTCATGACGTGCGCGACGATGGCGTGACGAAGGCGCAAATTGCCAAATGGGCGAAAGCCGCCGGGTGGGAGACGATGCTGAACAAGGCTTCGACCACCTGGCGCGCATTGCCCGACGATCAAAAGACCGGCCTTACTGAAGCCAAAGCTGTCGCGATGATGGCCGCGCACCCGACGCTGATCAAACGCCCGCTGATTACTCGGGGCGACACGGAAGTTCATGTTGGCTGGACCGACGCGGTGCAGAGCCGCGTGATGTAACGGTCGGTGGTAGGGCGGATATCGCTTCGCTCCATCCGCCCTACGATGGGGCGCATTGTTCATCTTGTTGAAGGCGACCGATATGCGGCTTGTTATGTTTGGTGTGCTGGCAATGCTGGGCGCATGTGCGACACCGAAGGAGGCGCCCGTGCCATGGGGAACGCTCGACGGGAAAGCGCCGCTGATCATCGCGCATCGCGGGGCCAGCGGGTATCTGCCTGAGCACACGCTGGAGGCGTACGCGCTTGCCGTCGATCAGGGGGCTGACGTTATCGAGCCCGATCTCGTCTTCACCAAGGACGGCGTTCTCGTCGCGCGCCACGACCGCTATCTGTCGACAACAACGAATGTCGCGGGCAAGCCGGAATTCGCCTGCCGCAAGCGCGCCAATAACGACCCCAATGATGACCCGCGCGAGGACTGGTGGGTGGAGGATTTCACCCTCGCGGAAATCAAAACCTTGCGCGCGCGCCAGCCTTTTCCGGGGCGCTCGAAAGAGCACGACGACAAGTTCGAAATTCCGACGTTCGAAGAAATGCTGGCGCTCGTCGCCCGTAAATCAAAAGAGGCGGGCCGCCCGGTTGGTGTTTACCCGGAGACGAAGCACCCGGCGTTTTTCGCCTCGATCGGCCATGATTTCGAAGCGCCGCTGCTGAAGGCGCTCGAGGGCTTTGACGCGGGGCCGGTGTTTATTCAGTCGTTCGAGCCGGAGATTTTGAAGCGCCTCAAAGGCAAGACGGACGCAAAACTCGTGCAGCTTGTATTTGAGGAAAGGCCCGGGGCGGGGGCGAACATTCCGCTCGAGGAAATTGCAACGTATGCGGATGGCGTGGGGCCGAGCAAAAATTTGATCATTGGCGAGTCTTCGAACCGATCTTCTTTTATTGTCGAGGCTCACCGGCATGGCCTCACCGTCCACGCGTGGACGTTTCGGACTGACCAGCCAAATGAAAAGATGGGATTTCGCGTCGAGTTTTCGAAACTCGAAGCTGAAAACCCGCTGGATTGGGAAGCTACGGACCTGCCTCGCGACATGCTCGCGCTCCGCGACAAGTATGCCGAAGCTGAAGTGCGTTTCTATCTTCTGGAAGGCGCCGACGGCTTATTCGCCGATTTTCCTGACACGGCGGCGAAAGTCCGCGCAAAGGTGACGCTGCCGGAAAGATAGGCGACGAGGGGTAGCAGCGGCAGCCGCGCCGACCCCTCTAAAGTCGATTGAAAAGATCGCGCGGAGGCGCTCCCGCTCCACCCGCGTGCGGGGGAGCTGTCGCCGCAGGCGACTGAGGGGGTCGCTCTCTCCGCGAGCACCAGTTCCCGTAGCAACAGAGCGCCCCCTCAGTCACGCTTCGCGTGACAGCTCCCCCGCAAGCGGGTGGAGCAAAAAAAGGAACGCAAACTCGCAGTCGATCGGGGCAAACTCGCTAGCGGCTAAATTTTTAAGTTTTGATGCCCGCGCGAATGCGGAGTTCAGCCTGGTTTGAAACCGCTGAACGGCCGCCCGCAAAAAGATCTCGCGGAAAAAAACGCGCCGCGGATGGGGGCGGGGGGGCGGACCATCCGCGGCGCCTGCTCGCAATCAATGGGTTCGATTGCGTCAGAGAAATCAATACTCAATCCGTATACGTGCGCCGTTCGGACCGTCGCGATAATAATAGCGGTCGTTGCGGTCGTAATAGACGGCGACAGGTCCGGGGCGCTGCGCGCGGCGGCCATTGTTCGGCCCGTAATAGGACCATGCGTCCGGCGGGCACTCGGTCACGCGTTCGTCGCGGCGGCTTTCACGGCGGTCGGCGCGGTCTTCAGCGCGATCGGCGGGCCCATTGTCGTAGCGCTCATCGCGGCGGCTCTCAGCGCGATCGCGGCGGTCTTCAACGAGGTCCGGGCAGCGATCGGCGGAAAAACGCCACTCGCCATCATAGCGATCATTGGGGCCCGACCGATCGTCATAGGAACGCTGGTCAGAATACCGGTCGGACCGATAGGCCGGATCGGCAACGCAAGCCGCTGTCAGGGTCGTCGCAACACCGGCAAGGCATAAGCTTTTGAATATCATGGCGTGGGTTCCATTCCCTCGTGAGCGTCAAATTCGCTGCGCGCGCTTTGAACGAGGCAAAGCCAAAGGGCGGCCGCAGCAATAAAAGTCCCTCAGGCATTGGAAGTCGGGTGTCAGTATCAATTCAGATGTAGAACGCCCGGTGGCCGGGATCGTTCCAGGGGCGCGCCGAAAGGGACAAGCGCCGCGGATGAGCGGGGCAAGCTCATCCGCGGCGCCGGTCAGTCGCGATTGCCCAACACGGGCGCTATTGGGCGTCGCGACTGGTCCGTGCATCAGGGGGGTTGAGGCCGGATGACCTCATGCGCATGGACCGCCTCTTCAACGGCGGGGAGAACAAATTTCCGTCGCGATCTTGCGTCACTGCCAATCTATATTCTTTTCGACGGATTTTCGCGGCGGTTTCGTTTAAGCATTCTGGCGGGGGCAATTGAGGATTGTGTCACCATGAGAATGACTTTGATTGCCCTCGCTGCCGCGATGATCGCCGCAGTGTCGGGCGCTGGCCCAGCGCTCGCCCAACCCGAACCGCCGCCTGGCGCGCCGCCTGTTCCGATCGAGGGTGAAGAGGCGGCGACGCGCGCCACTGTCCATCAAGACGACGCCGGGCGCCTCGTCGCGTTTGCAAGAAGGCTGCGCGAGGGCAGGGGCTGTGCGGCAGCAGCGCCCGCCTATCGCGTCATCGCCGGCATGGGCGAGGGGCAGGAAGCCGCCCAGCACGAACTTGGCGAATGCCTGCTCGACATCGACGGCGCGACGCCGACGGAAACATTGCTGTTCCGGCAAGAAGGCGAGTTCTGGCTGACGCGCGCAGCGTTTGCCGGAAACGCGCGAGCGCAGCGCCGCTTGCTGACAGAAATGGCGTCGCCAGCGAGCGCATTGCATGACCCGAAGTCCGCGCTTCGATGGGCGCTCGTCTATGACGAGAACCCGACAGCCGCCCTCTATGGCTATAAGGCCCTGCCGGCGACGCTTGTGACGGGGCTGAAGGCGTCCCTGTCAGCATCCGACATTGCAGACGCCGAAGCGTTCGCCGCCGCGTTTGCGCCGCTCTACCTCGCCAAGTTCGAGGGGCCGAAAGCCGAAAAAGGAAAGCTGCCAAAGGCGCCGTCACGCGAACGGCCACGCCGGCCGGGGATTGGCGGCGCGCGCTAAGGCGTCCTCACCCGCCGCCCGGCGGCTTGAGCGCGAGCATGGTCTCCAGACCTTTGAGGTAATCGATCCACGCTTCGCGTCCGGCGGGCGACAGCCGCAGGATCGTTTGCGGCTTGCGTCCGGCGAAGCGCTTTTCGACCTCGACATAGCCGGCGTTCTCAAGCTTTCTAAGGTGCGTCGCGAGATTGCCGTCGGTGCCGCCGATCTGCGCTTTCAGCTCGTTGAAGTCGGCCGCCAACGCGCCGGAAAGATACGCCATGACCGCGAGGCGCACCCGGCCATGGATGACATCGTCGAGGCGACGGTAGTCGAAGCCGGAGGCTTCGTCAGCCATCGGACTTTCCTCGCGCGCGCCGCATCATCAGCGCGCCGGGCAACACAAGGACGACGGTGACGCTCGCTGCTGCGATGAGGAACTGAAGCGGTGATCCTGCTGTGACGATCGTCGCCGCCATGGCCGCGAAGGAGAGCCGCGAATAGGTCCGGAGCCATCTTGCCTCCGCTGCTGCGGCGGAAGCTTCCATCGCGATCGCGTAAACGCCGAAACTCGCCGGGGTAAACATCGCGAAGCCGGCGGCGATCCATCGGCCGCGGTCGCCGCCGCTGGCGCCGGGGTCGAAGGGCGACGCCATTCCGGCCGCAAAGAGCGTAAACGCGAACACGCCGAGAAATAATCCCGCCGCGCGCCAAACCGCGGTGGCGACGGTGTTGCCGACGCCGGCGGCGCCGGACCGCGCTCGATTTGCGGCCCAGAAACGCGACGAGATTTGCCCGGCGGCGCCCATCAGCGCGAACCAGGAAATCGGGATCGCCCATTCAGACAGAGGCAAGGCCTTGACGACTATCGCCCAGTTGACGAGCAGGCCCGCAGCGACGGCAAGGCCCCAGACAACATAGCTCTCGCCGCCAAGCAGCGGCGCACTCCTGCCAGCCTCGGCAAGCGCGCGCGCCGCCCTGAGGTCATCGATGGCGCGGCGGCGCAGCGCTTCAGCGTCCGGCTGCGCCGCCGTTTCATGGGTGTGTGACGGCGTCATCACTCCGCGTAAATCATGTCGACGTCGACCGAGACGCTCGACTTTTCGATTTTGAAGCTGACCTGATCAAAAGCCGGCGCAGCGCGCAAGGATGCTGCGTCGATCATCGCCCAGCCGTCGAGCGGACTGCCGTTGGCCGCGGCGTCAAACACGCCGTCGCCGTCAATGTCGTGCCACACAGAAACAGCGTACTGGCCGGGCGCGACATTCGGAAGTGTGACCGACACAACGCCGGGCGACGGCGATTTTATGATCTCGCCGTAGCTTCCGTCATCTTTCATGAACTCGTCGCGAGTTTGCAGGCTGATATAGAGGGGCCCGTTAGCAGCGCGCACGCCTTTAACACTCACGGTTACATCGGCGGCGAGCGCTGGCGCTGCCGCCAAAAACGCGATCAGGGCGGCGACGCCCGAAGTCAGGACTTTCGACATTGGCTGTTTTCTCCTTTGAATCTTCGACCGCTTTCGGCCGATGCAGTGTACTTTGCATTTAAAAGTACTTTTTGCAAGGGGCCAGTAATTCTTTCCTGGCCGAAATTTGCGCCAACTTCGAAGGGGCCGCCGATAGCGGCCGAGCGGGGACGGTGGCCAGTGCTTGCCGCGCAGCGCAAAAAAAACCGCCGCGCTCTTGGCGCGGCGGTTTCGCCCCGGTTTCCTCCCAGAAACTCCAAGACCGGCTGCGGCTTATTCCGCCGCCTTGAACTGCGCTGTTTCGGTCGATTCAGACATTGCCGTCGTTGACGACTGGCCGCCCGAAAGCGTTACGGCGACGAGGTCGAAATAGCCGGTGCCAACTTCGCGCTGGTGGCGCGTTGCTTCGTAGCCGATTTTTTCCGCCGCGAATTCCGCCTGCTGAAGTTCGGAATACGCCGCCATGCCGCGGTCTTTGTATCCATGCGCCAGCGTGTACATACCAAAATTCAGCGAATGGAAGCCGGCGAGCGTGACGAACTGGAACTTGTAACCCATCGCGCCAATCTCGCGCTGGAACTTGGCGATCGTCGCCTTGTCGAGATTGGCTTCCCAGTTGAACGACGGCGAGCAGTTATACGCCATCATCTTGCCGGGGTGTTCCTTCTGGATCGCTTCGGCAAAGCGGCGCGCATCGCCGAGGTCCGGGTGCGAAGTTTCCCACCAGATAAGGTCCGCATACGGCGCATAGGAAAGCCCGCGCGCGATGCAGTGATCGACGCCCGTGCCGTCTTTCAGGCGATAGAATCCTTCGGGCGTGCGGCCCTGATCGAAGTCGATGAACGGGTGATCGCGCTCGTCGACGTCTGACGTGATCAGCTTGGCGGATTCGGCGTCGGTGCGCGCAACGATCAGCGTCGGCACGCCGCATACGTCGGCGGCAAGGCGCGCGGCGTTGAGGTTGCGTTCATGGGCTTTTGACGGGATCAGCACTTTGCCGCCGAGGTGGCCGCATTTCTTTTCAGACGCGAGCTGGTCTTCGAAGTGAACGCCGGCAGCGCCCGCCTCGATATAGGCCTTCATGATCTCGTAGCAGTTGAGCGGTCCGCCAAAGCCCGCCTCCGCGTCAGCGACGATCGGGAGGAAATAGTCGCGGGTAACCTTGCCTTCGGAATGCTCGATCTGGTCGGCCCGGCGCAGCGCATTGTTGATGCGCTTGGCAAGCTCGGGGCCGGCATTGGCTGGATAGAGCGACTGGTCCGGATAGACCTGACCCGCGGTATTGGCATCGCCCGCGACCTGCCATCCCGAGAGATAGATCGCCTTCAAGCCGGCCTTGGCCATCTGCACCGCCTGGTTGCCGGACAGGGCGCCGAGCGCGTTGATGAATGGTTCTGTCTTCAGTTGCTCCCACAAGCGGTTCGCGCCGCGCTCGGCAAGGGTGTGGGCGATGTCGATCGAGCCCCGGAGGCGCATTGCCTCGGCCGCCGAATAATTGCGCTTGATGCCCTCGAACCGGCCTTTTGGCGCGTTCGGGATCAGATCGTCGAAGGATACCACGGAAACTCCCTAGTTTGTCGGGCCACACGAACGCCCCTGCCCCGCATCACACCACTTTTGCGCTTGCGAAGGAAGAAATGCCGCGTCGCAGTGTAAATATTTTTACATATCATATTGTATTTTTGTAACTTTTGTCGTATAAGATCATGCTTGTTATCTTTTACGACCTCGCCATGGCAGAACCAAAACCGCGAAAACTCTATATCGGCCCGCAAGTTAGGCGCATTCGTCGCGACCGGACACTGACCCAGGCGCAAATGGCCGCCGGGCTCGGGATCTCTACATCTTATATGAATCTTATAGAGCGGAACCAGAGACCGGTCTCCGCCGACCTGCTTATCCGCCTCACCACTGCCTATGGTTTTGACCTTGGCCAGTTCGCAATCGCGGAACACGAGGCCTTGTTTGCCGATCTGGCGGGCGCCTTTGCCGATCCGATCTTCAAAAGCGCCGGAGCAACGCGCGAGGACGCGTTCGACCTCGCGGCCGGCAATCCGATCCTCGGCGAGGCGGTCGCCGGGCTCTATCGAGCATGGCGCTCGGCGCAAGCTGAACTCTTGGAGGCGCGCGCGGCCGGACGCGGCGCCAACGCCGCTGACCCGGTTGAAGAAGCGCGCGGCTTTATTCAGGCGAACCGGAACCACTTCCCCGCGATCGACGCCGTGGCGGAAGTGACGGCGGAGGAACTTGCCGAGACGGGCGTCAGCCTTTTTGACGCGCTGGCCGCCCGCTTTGCCGGTCGTCATGGCCTTCGGGTTCGGGTGCTGCCCGATGACGTGATGATGGGCGCTTACCGTCGGCTCAACCGGCACGCTGGCGAGTTGTCGCTTTCCGAGCGGCTCGACGCCGCCAGCCGGGTTTTTCACCTCGCATTGCAGCTGTCGGTGATCGAGCAGCAGGCTTTGCTTGACCAGACCGTCAATTCGGCGCGGTTCACATCGGACGCCGGGCGGCGCCTGTCGCGCGTCGCGCTCGCCAATTATGCAGCGGCGGCAATCATGCTGCCTTATGAGGCGTTTCTCAGTTCCGCCAAGTCGCTGCGCTATGATGTCGAGGCGCTTGGCCGTCGCTTCGGGGCCAGCTTTGAACAAGTTGCCCATCGCCTGACAACGCTGCAACGGCAAGGCGCGCAAGGGATTGCCTTCTTTTTTGTGCGGGTCGATGCGGCGGGCAATGTGTCCAAACGCTATTCCGGCGATGTCTTCCCGTTCGCGCGCTATGGCGGTTCTTGCCCTTTGTGGACCGTCCACGAAACCTTCCGCCTGCCGCGGCGCGTGCTGACGCAAATCATCGAATTGCCCGACGGCGCGCGCTATTTCTCGATCGCCCGCTCTGTCCAGGGCGGGGTTGGCGGCTATGGCGCACCGACGGCCGAGCGGGCGGTCGCGCTCGGCTGCCGCATCGAGGACGCTGGCGCTCTCATCTATACGCAAGGAACCGACCTTGGGGGCGCGGCGGCAACACCGATCGGCCTTACCTGCCGGCTGTGCGAACGGATCGATTGCGCGGCAAGGGCGCACCCGCCCTTGAAGCGGCGGCTGATCATCGACGATCAAAACCGGCTGGCGACGCCGTTCAGTTTCGCGTTCGACTGATGCGTTCAAAGGTTGTGTACGTTGCGCTTGATCGCAGGGCGAGCGCCTCTCTAGGGTCGCCGCCAGATCGCAAGAAGAAGGATATCGCCATGGTTCGCCGTCATTCTCGTCGTGGGTCCGACCGTCGGTCGCTGGCCGCCGCCCTTTTCACGGGCGCGGCAGCGCTTGCCCTCGCCGCCTGTGCGCATAGCGGCGCCGGCCCTTCGGCAACATCCGCGTCAGCGCTGTCGGCAACCAGCGAGCAAAGCGCCGCGATCAACGCCTGGTTCGAAGCGACATGGGAAGCCGAGGTTCAGCGCTCGCCGGAGCAGCAGACTTTCCTCGGCCGCAAGACGAATTACGACAAATGGGATGATCCCTCCGATGCGTTCGAGCAGGCGTCGCACCAGATTCGCATGAATAAGCTCGCCGAAATGCGCGCCTCGTTCCAACCGGACGCGCTCGATCTCAATTCACGCCTGTCCTATCGCCTATTCGAGTATTCCGCCGAGCGCGCCGACAAGGCGTTTGCCTTTCGCAATCACTGGTATCGCTTCAGCCATTTCCGGGGACCGCACGCGAACGCGCCGGCGTTTTTGATCAACCAGCATCGCATCGATACGCTTGCGGATGCAGAAGCTTATGTCGCGCGGCTTGACGGGCTGAAAGCAAACCTCGCTGGCCACCAGAAAGAAGCAGAGGCGCAAGTTGCGCGCGGGATTTATCCGCCGAAATGGTCCTATGCGAAAATGATCGAGACGTCGCAGAACATCATTGCCGGCGCGCCTTTCGACAAGAGCGGCAAGTCCTCGACCTTGCTGGCGGACTTCACGGACAAACTTTCAAAACTCGACGCCGATGCGGCGGCGAAAGCCGCGCTCGCGGCGCGCGCCGAGAGGGCCCTGGTGACCTCAGTCAAGCCCGCTTACGAAAATCTGATCGCGATGTTCAAGGCGCAGATGGCGACGGCGTCGAACGAAGACGGCGCGTGGAAGCTGCCCGACGGCGGGGCCTATTACGCGATCCAGCTTGAACGCATGACAACGACGGACATGTCGGCGGGCGATATTCATGAGCTCGGCCTCCAAGAGGTCGCGCGGATCCACGGCGAAATGGATGCAATCCGCAAAAAGGTTGGCTTTAAAGGCGACCTCAAGAAGTTCTTCGCCTATATGCGCGACGACAAGGACAAGCGCTTTACCTATCCGGATACGGATGAAGGGCGCGCGCGCTATCTCACTGAGGCAACAGCCTTGATCGACGCGATGAGCGGCCGGCTCGACGAGCTATTCATCACCAAGCCCAAGGCTGCCATGATCGTGAAGCAAGTCGAGGCCTTCCGCGAAAAGTCCGCGGGCAAAGCGTTTTATCAGCGCCCGGCCCCCGACGGCTCGCGGCCCGGCATTTATTACGCCAATCTTTACGAGATGGCGGCGATGCCGGTCTACCAGATGGAAGCGCTCGCCTATCACGAGGGCATTCCCGGCCATCACATGCAGATCGCGATCGCACAGGAATTGGAGAATGTGCCGAACTTTAGAAAATTCGGCGGCTTCACTGCCTATTCCGAAGGGTGGGGCCTTTATTCCGAATGGATCGGCAAGGAGATCGGCCTTTACGCCGATCCGTATTCCGACTTCGGGCGCCTCGCGATGGAATTGTGGCGCGCTGGCCGGCTCGTCGTCGATACCGGCATTCACGACCGGAAGTGGACGCGTCAGCAGGCAATCGACTGGCTGCTCGACAACACGCCGAACGCCGAGGGCGACGCGGAAAGTTCGATTGAGCGCTATATCGTCATGCCGGGGCAGGCGACCGCCTACAAACTCGGCATGCGGAAGCTTCAGGAAGTGCGGGCGCGCGCCGAAGCAGCGCTTGGGCCACAGTTCGACGTTCGCGCCGTCCATGACGAGGTTCTGAAATACGGGGCGGTGCCGCTGGCAATCCTTGAGGAGAATATTGACGCGTGGATTGCGGCGGGGACGGCGCGCTGAAAACTGGAATGGCGCGGCCGCCCCTCTCCGCCTATCTCCGCACCAAGAACGAGGCGCGGATGATCGGCGACGTGGTGCGCGCCGCGTTCAGTGCCGCAGAGGAGGTTGTCGTCGTCGATTCAGGGTCGACAGACGACACGGTTGCAATCGCGCAATCTGCGGGAGCGCGCGTCGTCCGGCAGGCGTGGCTTGGCAATGGGCGCCAGAAGCGGTTCGCCGAGGATCAGTGCCGCCACGACTGGCTTCTTGATCTTGATGCGGATGAAGTCGTGACACCGGACCTTGCCGCCGAGATCTGCGCACTCTTTGCGGGCGGCGAGCCGCGTGCGAGCATCTATCGCACGCCTGTCGCCATCGCTCCGCCGCATGGCGCGCCCTGGATCGGTTTTGGCGGCGTTATTCGCCACAAGCTCTATGATCGCCGCGCTGTTCGCGCGCCCGATCACGACGCCTGGGATCAGTTTGAACTGCCGCCGGGCGCAGCAATCGGCGCACTCAAGGCGCCCATTCTCCATTACGCCTTCACGGATGCCGCGCATCTTATCGACAAGCTCAACCGCAATTCGACAACGCGGGCGAACGCGCTGGCGCCCAAACCGAGGCCAGTCCTTATCCTGCGTATTTTCTTTGGCCTGCCGTTTTATGTTGGCAAGCGCTACCTGCTGGACGGCCTTTTTCGCGGGGGGGTCTATGGGTTCGCCTTTTCAATGATGTCCGGTTTTGGCCGCTGGATGCGCGACGTAAAGATGTATGAGCGCGTCCGGCGCGAGCGCGCCAAGTGACGGAGGCATCGGAATTTCAGGCGTTCGGCGCGTTTGCGCCCTCCCCGATTCAGACGCTCGCGCGCAGGGCCGGCGCGCGCCTCGGCAATGACGGTCCTGGACGCAAGATGGCGTCGCTCCTTTTGCGCCTCGCAGGGGGAAAATCCGGACGCGCGTTCGATGTAACGATATTCGGCGGCGAGCGCGCGCGGCTGCACCCTTATGACAATATCAGTGAAAAGCGCGTGTTCATCACGCCGCAATTCTGGGAAGCGGAGGAGCGCGCGCTTCTTGCGGCGCAAATCGCCGCCGGATCGGGAGATTTCTGGTTTCTTGATGTTGGCGCTAACGCCGGACTTTATACCCTCTTCGCCCATAGCTGCGCCAAGGCGGCGGGCCGCGCGTTCCGCGCACTTTGCGTCGAGCCGTCAGAGGCGATGCGAGAACGACTTGCATTCAACAACGAAGCGTCAGGCACATCGAGCGATGTGCAGATTTTCCCGTACGCTGCCGGCGAGCGTGATGGCGTCGCCGCCTTTCAGGTCAATGCCGCGAATCGCGGCGAAAGCCGGCTTTTGGCGGGCGGCCTTGAAGAGGTGACAGTCCGTCCGCTGAGCAATATCATTGATGAAGCGCGCGCGCTGCAGATCGACGCGCTGAAAATCGATATTGAAGGAGGCGAGGAAGCTGCGCTGCGCGGATTGTTCGCGGCGCCGGGCGAACGCTACCGGCCGTCGCTGATTATCGTAGAATTGTCGCACGCGCCGCAGGAGGCGCCGATCCTCTCCTTGCTGGCGGGTGAACGGTATCGGGAAATCTTGCGGACAAAGCGCAATGCGGTTTTTGCGAGGGTCTGATCAGCTTTGGTAATAGTCTTTCACCAACAGCCGATCCTCAATGCCGGAGCGCGCATAGCCGCCCTCTTCCGCCGTCTGCCGGGCGGGCAGCGCGACAGGGCGGAAGGCGTCTTCGTTAAACTCGTAGGGCACGGTGTCGAGAATCGACCGGATGCAATTCAGCCGCG
>JBJXFO010000130.1:0-7970 GCA_046154725.1 Parvularculaceae bacterium
CGAGCGGCCGTTTTTCCTATCATCCCACAGCAGGGCGCTAAAGCGACCGCCCTCACGCGTCTTCTGCAGCTGCCCCGGTTGTCTCGTCGAAAAATTCGGCGGCGACAGCTTCATCTTCAGCGCGCTCATCGGCGCGCGACAGAACGTCTTCGCCGCGCGCTTGCCGTTCGGCCTCGTCGGCCGACCGCGCGATATTGATCTCGATCGTCGTCGAGACTTCCGGGTGCAACACGACGCGCACCTTGGAGAGGCCGAGCGACTTCAGCGGTTTGTCGAGGCGAACCTGGCCCCGCTCGACCTTGACGCCGTCAGCAGCGGCGGCCTCGGCGATGTCGCGCGTCGAGACCGACCCGTAGAGGAGGCCGGCTTCCGACGCCTGACGAATGATGACAAACGAGCGGCCATCGAGAAGTTTCGCGGCAACTTCGGCGTCTTTGCGGCGGTCGAGGTTTCGCACTTCAAGGTCGGCGCGCTGCGCCTCGAAGACCTTCTTGTTCGACTCGTTAGCGCGCAGGGCTTTCTTGCGCGGCAACAGATAGTTGCGGGCAAAACCTGCCTTCACTTTGACGACGTCGCCCATCTGGCCGAGTTTTTCGACGCGCTCGAGGAGAATAACTTCCATGATCTACTCCGACGCGTAAGGAAGAAGCGCGAGATAACGCGCGCGCTTGATGGCGCGCGCAAGCTCTCGCTGTTTCTTGGCGGACACTGCGGAAATACGCGATGGCACGATCTTGCCGCGCTCGGAGACATAGCGCTGCAACAATTTCGGGTCTTTGTAGTCGATTTTCGGCGCATCCGCCCCGGAGAACGGGCACGTCTTGCGGCGGCGCATGAAGGGTTTTGCCATGATGATGTGATCCCTGTCCTAGAACCGGCGTCCGCGATCGCCGCGGTCGCCAAAATCGCGGCCCCCATCACGGTCGCCGCCCCGGTCTCCGCCTCTGTCGCCGCGATCCCCGCGGTCGCCGCCGCGCCCATCGCGGTCCCGCCCGTCGCGGTCGCGGCCATCGCGGTCGCGCCCGTCACGATCGCGCCCGTCGCGGTCGCGGCGCGACAACACGGGCGAGGGCGCCTCGTCGAGGTCCTCAACACGGATCGTCAGCACGCGCAGGATGTCTTCATTGATACTTTCCTGGCGCTCAAGCTCGGCAACTGCCGCAGCCGGCGCCTCGATATTGAAAAGGCTGTAATGCCCTTTGCGGTTCTTCTTGATCTTGTACTGAAGGTTTCTGAGACCCCAATACTCGGCCTTGGCGATCTTGCCGCCATTGTCCGTGACAACCTTCTGCAAGGTTTCGGTCAAGCCTTCGACCTGCGCGGGAGAGATATCCTGGCGCGCAATAAAGATGTGCTCGTAAAGAGGCATCAAGCCAGCTCCACAATTGGCAACGGAGACATTTGCGCCTTGCTGGAAGCGCCAACGCCTTTGGCCTTGGGCCTGACGGGACAATCCCGCGAACCGCCCGATATCGGGGCGGCGGCCCAAGCCGTCGCTCGGAAGCGGCGGGTTAGACCACAGGCTGCGCGATTGCAAGGGGCCGTGCGCCTTTCCCTGCGCTTGCAAGCAGTCTAAAGCGCCGCCGGTGGTCAATATCGTTCCAGTTTTGCGCGTCATAGGCGGGCTGTTGATTGCCTTTGCCGTTTTTATGCTCGTCCCGCTGGTGGTTGAAAGACGCCTGCTTGCGCAGCCCGGAGCCTCGTTTCTTCTCTCGGCGCTCGTGACTGCCTTTGCTGGCCTGACGTTATTGGCGCTTAGTCCCAACAGGGGCAGCTTTGAACTTTCGCGCCGTCAGGGCTTTCTCGTTACAGCGCTCTCGTGGACCGTCCTGCCGGCGTTTGGCGCCCTGCCGTTGATGGGCGGGGCGGGGCTTTCCGCGGCCGACGCCTATTTCGAGGCGGTATCAGCAATGACGACGACGGGCTCGACCGTGATGGTTGGTCTTGACGCAACAGCGCCGTCAATTTTGCTGTGGCGAGCCCTGATGCAGGCACTTGGCGGCGTTGGCGTCATCGTGCTTGGCATCATCATGATGCCGTTCTTGCGCGTTGGCGGCATGCAGCTCTTTCACACCGAGAACTCGGACACCGCCGACAAGATTGTCGCCAAAGCCTTTGACATGTCGGTCTGGATCGTCGGCATTTATATCATGTTGATGATGATTTGCGCCGGCCTTTTCAAGCTGTTTGGGATGACCTGGTTCGATGCGGTCGCTCACGCCATGCCGACCATCTCAACGGGGGGCATGTCGACCCACGACGCCTCGTTTGCCTATTTCGACAGTGCGCCCTTGATGTGGATCTGCGTCATCTTCATGATTGCCGGGGCCTTGCCGTTCGTTGCCTTCATTCGCCTTGCGAAGGGCAGCTTTACGGCGTTCGTCACGGACATTCAGTTGCGCGCGTTCCTCGTGTTCCTGACAATTGCAACGCTTCTGATTGCTATAACGCGAACAGTGCGCGCGGATGTTCCGATCGTTGAGTCGATTACGCACGCAGCTTTCAACGTTGTTTCTGTCGTGACGACCACCGGCTTTGCCAGCACCGACTATCAGCTTTGGGGGCCATTCGCGATTGGCGCGTTCTTTATTCTGACCTTTGTCGGCGGATGTTCAGGATCGACAGCAGGCGGGATCAAAATTTACCGTTTCCAGATTCTGGCGCGCCTTGCCGGCGCGCATCTGTCGCGGATCATTTCGCCAAACCGCGTCCATGTCGTGCTCTATCACGAGCGACGGGTGGAAGACGACGTCGCTTTTGCGATTCTTGCATTCCTTGGCGTGATGCTGTTCTCGCTGATCGTTTCGACCTTTCTTCTCGCGTGGTTTGGCGTCGATCTTCTGACCGCACTGACGGGATCGGCGACCGCCATGATGAATGTTGGTCCCGGCCTTGGCGACGTCATTGGCCCGGCGGGCAATTTCAAGCCGCTCCCCGACGCCGCCAAATGGGTGCTCTCGGCCATGATGATCATGGGGCGGCTTGAGTTTTTCACCATCTTTGTTCTTCTGACGCCGGCCTTCTGGAGGCCGTAAGGCAAGGACCCGTTATGGCGCGCTGTTTTGTTTTTCCAGGCCAGGGGAGTCAAACGGTCGGCATGGGCAAAGCCCTTGCCGCAGCGTTTCCGGCTTCGCGCGAGGTGTTTCAGGAAGTCGATGACGCGCTCGGACGCAAGCTGTCACGGCTGATGTGGGAAGGGCCGCCGGAAGAGCTGAACCTGACCGTCAATGCGCAGCCCGCGCTGATGGCGCATTCGATGGCGATGGTGCGCGTTCTGGAGAAGGACGCGAAAGTCGACTTCGCCGACGCGCTCTTTTTCGCCGGTCATTCGCTCGGCGAGTATTCGGCGCTATGCGCTGCGCGCGCGATGTCGATTGCCGATACGGCGCGCCTTCTGACCGTTCGCGGGCAAGCCATGCAGGCGGCGGTTCCTGAAGGCGCGGGCGCCATGGCAGCGCTGCTCGGGCTTGATATTTCCGGCGCGGAAAAAGCGATCGCCGACACCGCGGCGACGCTTGGCGTCTGTGAAATCGCCAACGACAACGCGCCGGGGCAAGTCGTGATCTCGGGTTCGAAGCTCCGCGTCGAAGCGGCTGTGGAAGCCGCCAAAAAACACGGCGCGAAAATGGCCAAGCTGCTTGCCGTTTCAGCGCCGTTCCATTGCTCGCTGATGGTGCCGGCGGCCGAAGCGATGGCGCGCGCGCTTGCCAATGCCGCACTTGTAACACCTGCGGTTCCGATCGTCGCAAACGTGACAGCGCGCCCGGCTGATGCGCCATCCGAGATTCGCGAACTGCTCGTTAGCCAAGTGACAGGCCGCGTGCGCTGGACAGAAAGCATCGACTTTATGGCGCGAGCGGGCGGCGACAAATTCATCGAAATCGGCTCCGGCAAGATCCTTGCGGGCCTCATCAAGCGCATTGCGAAAGAGGCTGCGATCATAAGCCTTGGAGAGCCGGGCGATATCGACAGTTTTGCGAGGTTCTGACCAGGCGGCATTAAGGCAGTGGTGAGGAGATGAGATTCGCCGGAGCAAAAATCTTCACAGTGCTGGGTACGCTGATCTTGCTGTCAGCGGCTTGTGGGCGCGCGGCTGACGAGGCTGATCGCAGTGCGGCGTCGCGGTCTGCCGCCCAAACTTTGCCCGACGATGCCGCAGCAGAAAAGCCAGTCGATAGCCCCTCGCCAGATACTGCGCCAGACACTGCGCCAGCGCCGCCGCAAAGTTCCTCAGACGATCCGCTGCAAATGGAGTTCAACACCTATAGCGGCACTGAGGGCCCCTATGGCGCGATCAGCATGGTGTCGGCGAATGGCAAGGTCATCGGCTATGTCGGCTATGATGAACCTGACAAGGACACCGCGATGAGGCTGGCGCTTGAAGGCTGTCGGGAAAAAGCCGGCGCCGCCGGCGCTGGCTGCAAAGTTGCGGTTGTGTTTGAAAATGCTTGCGGCGCCTTCGCAAGCACGAATGACGGCGGCTACGGCACAGGCTGGGGCGACACAGGCGCGATCGCCTGTCGTTGGGCGCTTGACTCCTGCGACGACGATAACAAATCAGGCTGCAAGGCCGATGCTTATGTCTGCTCGCCTGGCGGCAGAAACGGAACGTGCGACGGCGGGCTGACGATTGAAGGCGACACGACAACAATCAGAAGCGATCAATAAAGGCGAACCCGGAATAGCCGCCGGTTGCGTCGAGCCCGGGAAAACCCGAGCCTTCGCAAAGTGCTATGGGTCTTCAGGCCAGCCGCAATCCGCAATGTTTTTCATAATGACGAAAATCCTCGTCTCGCGTCACGAGCGGCGCGTCATGGTCAAGACACGACTGCGCAATCAGAGCATCGCCGACATTGGCCTTGAGGCCGCGGCTTCGCAATTTGGAGCGTGTCTCGCCAGCCCGCCGCCAATAACCTTCCCTGATCTCAAGCAAGTCAAGATCGTCTAGCAAAGGCGCCAGCAATTTTGCGATCTTGGCATCCGTGAGCAATTCCGTAACGACAATGGGAGGAAGTCTCAACTCACCGCGACGCATTGCCTCGACGAGGTGGTCTACGTCGCCGCCCGTTTCGCCAGCAAGCATTGCCGACAATGAACTTGTGTCGGCGGCGATCACTCGTCGTCTTCTTTCATTTCCTGCCAAGTCATCGAAAATTTGACCTTGCCGCGCAGGGCAAGAAGCTTCTTCTGCGCACGCGCAGACGCAAGGCGCTTCAGGCCCTCGCGGACTGTTTCGGAAACCCCCATGCCGGTTTCCGACTGCGCCATCCCAAGAAGGCTCTCCGCAACTTCAACGGTGATTTTCCGTGTGCCGTCCATACCAGCATTGATACCAGTGTTTCCACTTGTGGTCAAGGTAACTGGCGCCGAGGCGGGCGGCGCGCGTCTTTACGGTCTGACTTGCCCGGGGGACGCATTGACGCGCATCATGAGCGACGCCAGAAGCGTGCTCAATTCCGGCCAAGGACCCGTTCGACAATGTTCGATCTCTCAGGCAAATGCGCGCTCGTGACCGGCGCGACTGGCGGCATCGGCGGCGCGGTTGCGCGCGCGTTTCACGCGCAAGGCGCGACGGTTACTCTATCGGGCACAAAGGCCGAGAAACTTCAGGCGCTCGCTGATGACCTGAAGGAGCGCGTGCATGTGGCGCCGTGCAACCTGTCCGACCTCGACGCCGTTGACGCCTTGCCGAAGGCGGCCGCCGAAGCGATGGGCGGACTGCAGATTGTCGTGTCAAATGCGGGCGTCACGCGCGACATGCTGATGCTGATGATGAAAGCGGAGATGTGGGACGACGTGCTTCGCGTCAACCTCACGGCCTATTTCCGGCTGGCGAAGGCCTCGCTCAGGTTTATGACCAAGCAGCGCTTCGGCCGCATTATTGGCGTCACTTCGATCGTGGGCGTGACGGGGAATGCCGGTCAGGCGAATTACGCCGCCTCGAAAGCTGGCATGATCGGCATGACGAAATCGCTCGCGCAGGAAATTGCCTCACGGAATGTCACCGTCAACTGCATTGCGCCGGGATTTATCGGCACAGCGATGACCGAGGCGCTAAACGACCAGCAAAAAGCGATGATCCTCGCCAAGATCCCCGCAGGCGCAATGGGGCGACCGGAAGACATCGCGGCTGCGGCCGTGTACCTTGCCAGTGAGGAAGCGGGGTATGTCACGGGACAAACGCTTCATGTAAACGGCGGAATGGCGATGATCTGACAGGGGTTTTGGCCGCGCGGAATGAGGGATTGACCTTTTTCAAGAGGCGCGCTTCCCTCGCCGCTAAATTTATTGGCGTTGCAACAATCGGCAATTTGACGTAATCGCCCCCGAAATCCTGTTGCGGCGCACACGAAGCCGGACGTGCCTATTCAGGAATGGCTTTCGGGGCCCTCCCAAAAAACCCGCTTTGCCGCCGTCGGTGAAATGACAAGAAGGAGCCTTTCGAATGTCTGACCTTGCTGAACGCGTGAAGAAAATCGTGGTCGAGCACCTCGATGTCGATCCGGCGAAAGTCGAGCCGAAAGCGAGCTTCATTGACGATCTCGGTGCGGACAGTCTCGACATCGTCGAACTGGTGATGGCGTTCGAGGAAGAATTTGACGTTGAAATTCCCGATGACGCTGCGGAGACGATTCAATCCGTCGGCGACGCGATCAAGTTCATTTCCGAACAAAAAGGCTGAGGCCGCGCAAAGAGGCGCGGAATCCGGCATGAGGCGCGTCGTTGTCACCGGACTGGGCATGGTCTCGCCGCTTGCTTCTGGCGTCGAGGCGACTTGGCGGCGGTTGATTGCCGGCGAGTCCGGCGCTGGCCGGATCGAGAAGTTCGATACCGCCGACATGCCTTGCAAGATCGGCGCGGAAGTGCCGCGCTCCAATGGCTATGCCGGGGGCTCGGCCGCCGGCGCTGACGCGTTCAACGTCGATGACTTTATATCCGCAAAAGAACAGCGGCGCATCGAGGACTTCATTGTCTTCGGCATTGCGGCTGCGCAGATGGCCGTCACCGACAGCGGCCTTGAATTCAAAACGACGGACGAACAGGAGCGCTCCGGCGTTCTCATCGGCTCAGGCATTGGCGGCCTCGACGGCATCGCCAAGCAGACCCTCGTTCTCCACCATCAAGGCGTCAGACGCGTGTCGCCGTTCTTCATCACGTCGAGCCTGATCAATCTCGTCTCCGGACAAGTGTCGATCCGCTTTGGACTGAAAGGCCCCAACCATTCCGTTGTCACCGCGTGCGCGACGGGCGCGCATGCGATCGGCGATGCGGCGCGACTCATTCAATGGGGAGACGCCGACGTCATGGTTTCAGGCGGCGCAGAGTCGGCGATTTGTCCAATCGGTTACGCGGGCTTTTGCGCAACGAAGGCGCTCACGACGCACTTCAACGACAATCCCGCGGCGGCTTCGCGCCCCTATGATCGCGACCGCGACGGCTTCCTGATGGGCGAGGGGGCGGGTGTCGTTATTCTTGAGGAATATGAACGCGCCAAAGCGCGGGGTGCGAAAATCTACGCCGAGATCATCGGGTATGGACTATCGGGCGACGCCTATCACATCACGGCTCCTGCCGAGGACGGGTCGGGCGGCTATCGCGCGATGAAGATGGCGCTCGATCGCGCGGGGCTCAAGGCTCGCGATATTGACTATGTCAACGCGCACGGAACCTCGACGCCGCTTGGCGATGAAATCGAATTGCGCGCTGTTGAACGTCTCTTCGGCGGCGAGGACGCTGACAAGCTCGTCATGTCGTCGACGAAGTCGTCGATCGGCCATCTGCTCGGCGCAGCCGGCGCTGTGGAGGCGATTTTCTCGATCCTTGCCATCCGTGACGGCGTTTGCCCGCCGACGCTGAACCTCGACAATCCGACGGTTGAAACGCGCATCAACCTTGCCCCGAAGCGGGCTGTCAGGAAGACCGTCAATACCGTGCTGTCGAACTCTTTCGGCTTTGGCGGCACAAATGCC
>JBJXFO010000154.1:0-11831 GCA_046154725.1 Parvularculaceae bacterium
CGAAGGCCAGCAGGCGATCCTTGCGCCCGACGTCGCGCGCGGGAGCGCGCCCGATGCTGTTTTGCACGGTGCGCTTGCGGCGATCCGCGCGCGCGCCGGCAAGGTCTGGCTGGCGGCGCGCTTTGTCTTTGACGGCGAGGACCGGCGCCGCCTTCATCTTCTGCGGGCGCTTGCGGCGGCGACGCAGGCGCGCCTGATCGCCACGACAGAGCCGCTGTATCATGCGCCGGAGCGGCGCGCGCTCGCCGATGTGCTGACATGCATCCGCGAGAAAACGACGCTCAATGCCGCCGGTCGGCAACTTGCCGTCAATGCGGAGCGCTGCCTGAAGCCGCCGGAGGAGATGGCGCGACTCTATCGCGAGGCGCCGGAGGCGGTCGAGGAAACAGCAGGGTTTCTCGACGCCGTGCGCTTTTCGCTTGATGAACTCAGCTATCAGTATCCGGATGAAACGGTCGCAGGGTATCCGAATGCGCAAGCCGCGCTTGAAGACCTGACCTGGAGCGGCGCCGCAAGGCGCTACCCTAAGGGCATTCCGGATAAAGTCCGCGCCTCGCTGACGCGTGAGTTGAAGATCGTCGCCGACCTTACCTATGCGTCCTATTTCCTGACCGTCGCCGATATCGTCCGCTTTGCGCGCGACGAACGCGGCATTCTATGTCAGGGGCGGGGCTCGGCCGCCAATTCCTCGATCTGCTATTGCCTTGGCGTGACGTCGGTCGATCCGGCGCAGTTTTCGCTTCTGTTCGACCGCTTTGTCTCGTCAGAGCGCAACGAGCCGCCCGATATCGACGTCGATTTCGAGCATGAGCGGCGCGAGGAGGCGATCCAGTATGTCTATGCGAAATACGGCCGCCAGCGCGCGGCGCTTGCCGCTACATTGATCTGCTATCGCGGACGCAGCGCGCTGCGCGATGTCTGCAAGGCGTTCGGGTTTTCAGAAGACCGCATCAATGCGCTATCGAAAACGCAGCATTGGTGGTCGAAGTCGGTGACGGATGAAGACCTCAGAAAACTGGGGCTCGACCCTTCCGATCCACGGCTTTCAACGTGCCTCGCACTCGCGCGCGAGCTGCGCGGCTTTCCGCGTCATCTGTCCCAACATGTCGGCGGCTTCGTCATTACGCGCGATCGCCTCGATGAAGTTGTGCCGATCCAGAACGCGGCGATGGAAGACCGCACGGTCATCGAGTGGAACAAGGACGATCTTGATGAATTGAAGATTCTGAAAGTCGATCTTCTGGGGCTCGGCATGCTCACCTGCCTCAGGAAAGCTTTCGATATGGTCGATCAGTTTTATCCGGGTTGGCCGGCTGAGGGTGATGATCGTGAGGATGCGTCCCCCTCACCCGCTTTATCGGGAGAGGGGTCAGGGGTGAGGGGGCGTCAGCCATCGCTGCTGTCAGTACAAAAATTACGGGCCCTCACCCCCGGCCCCTCTCCCGCAAAGAGCGGGAGAGGGGTGAAGAACATGCGGCGACGGCTCACCCTCGACACGCTGCCGAAGGAAGACCCGCGTGTTTACGCGATGCTGACGCGCGCCGATTCGATCGGCGTTTTTCAGGTCGAAAGCCGCGCGCAGATGCAGATGCTGCCGCGTCTTCGGCCGGAGAAATTCTACGATCTCGTCATCGAGGTCGCGATCGTCCGCCCCGGCCCCATTCAGGGCGGCATGGTGCACCCCTATCTGAAGCGCAAACAGGGGTTTGAGAAAGTCACCTATCCGTCAAAAGCGCTGGAGGCCGTGCTCGAGCGGACGCTCGGCGTGCCGCTCTTTCAGGAGCAGGCAATGCAGATCGCCATCGTCGGCGCAGGCTTTACGCCGCCTGAAGCGGACAAGCTCCGCCGTGCGATGGCAACGTTCCGGCGCGTCGGCACGATCGGCCAGCTCAAGACCAAGTTCATCGCGGGCATGATTGCCAATGAGTATACGCCCGATTTCGCGGAAAGCTGCTTCCGGCAGATTGAGGGCTTTGGCGAATATGGGTTTCCGGAGAGCCATGCGGCAAGTTTTGCGCTGCTCGTCTACGCATCCTCATGGGTTAAATGTCATTACCCGGATGTTTTCGCGGCAGCGCTGCTCAATTCGCAGCCAATGGGCTTTTATGCGCCGGGCGAGATCGTGCGCGATGCGCAAGAACACGGTGTCGAGGCGCACCCGCCGGATGTCAATTGCTCAGGCTGGGACAACGCATTCGAAGCGGGGCCGCCAGCGGCGGAGCGCCTGCATGCGCGCCATCGGGACATGCGCGGCGACGTCCGCTCGCGCCATGCGCTGCGGCTTGGCTTTCGACAAATCGACGGCCTCAGGGAGGAAGAATTCCGCCGCCTCGTCGCGGCGCGGGGGAGCGGCTTTGACTCGCTGCGCGATGTCTGGCTGCGCGGCGGGTTAAGCCTTGCGTCGATCGAACGCCTCGCGCAGGCCGACGCTTTCCGCTCGATCGGCCTCGACCGGCGCGAGGCCTTGTGGGCGGCGCGCGCACTCAACCGCGTCGGCGGGCAGGAGGACTTGCCTCTCTTCGAACATGCCGCGTCCATGGTCCGGGAGGCGGACTTTGCGCTGCCGCGGATGCCCATCGGCGAGCATGTCGTCGAGGACTACCGAACGCTGCGGCTGTCGCTGAAGGCGCATCCGGCGGCGTTGCTGCGCGATGACCTCGGGGCGCGCGGGGTTGTGGAAGCGGACCGGCTTTCATCTTTCAGGAACGGCGCGCGCATTCGCACCGCCGGGCTCGTGCTGGTCCGTCAGCGGCCTGACACGGCCTCGGGCGTCATCTTCATGACGCTCCAGGATGAAACCCATGTTGCAAACATCATCGTCTGGCCGCGCGTCTTTGAACGCTATCGCGCCGAGGTGCTGGGCGCGCGTCTGTGCGCGGTCGATGGCGTCCTGCAGATCGAGCAAGGCATCGTCCACGTCATCGCCGAACGGCTTCACGATTACAGTCCGCTTCTGGCGCGATTGTCGGAGGGCGACTTTCAGCCGGCGCTCGCCCACGCCGACGAAGTGCGCCGCCCCGCGGCGGACGCGCGCGCACATCCGCGCCCCCATCCTCGCAATGTCCGGCACGACCTTGGTGCAGAGAAGGTCATGCCGAAAGGGCGCAATTTCCATTAGCGTCCCGGCGCAATTGGCGCCGCTGACAGGGCAATCGGTTTCGAGAATACCAAAACCTTCACGCCAACAATTCACCGCATCGCGGAAACGCTTCACCGTACGCAATGTTGACCGGCGCACTCCCCTTGCTACACCTATCGCATGCATGAGAGCGCCGTTGAAATCCGTCATCGTTACGACGCGTATGGCTATGCAGTCTTGCAGAACGCCGCCCCGCCAGAGGTCGCGCGCGGGCTGCTCGGGCTCATCACGCACGTCATGCAACGCCCCGACGTCGCGGCGCGGATGATGTCCCGCCCGAGTGTCAACACCAAGCCGTCGTACGAATTCCACTCGAGCCAGTTTCCGGCGGTTTTCGGGTTTCATTGGGGACTAACGTCGCGCGTCGCCGACGTGACCGGCAAACGCCTCGCGCCGAGCTATTGCTTTTTCCGGGCTTATCAGAAGGGCGATCGCTGCACCGTCCATTCCGATCGCCCGGCATGCGATCATTCATTATCGCTTGCGCTAGGTTACGGTGACGGCATCGTCTGGCCCATCGAAGTCGGTCGAAAATTCCGCGATGTTCAAGAAGCGAACGCGCTGAGGATTGCCGACGACTTCGGCGCAGAAGAGTATTCTCGCGCGATGCTCAATCCCGGCGATGCGCTCGTCTATAGAGGCGTCAACTATCGGCACGGGCGCATTACGCCCAATCCAAACCGCTGGTCAGCGCATTTATTTCTGCATTGGGTCGACCTCGACGGGCCATTCGCCGATTGGGCGTTCGACAAGAAGCCACCGGCGCCGCCCGGTGAGATTCTGTTCAGTTGAGATCTACTGACATAATGCGCAGCGGCGCCAGCGGCCGGCCTTCAACCGGCTCGCCATCGTCGCCATAGGCCGGCCAGTTGCTTGTGGCGATATAAACGAACCGGTCGCCATCGACGAAGCCATGTGTCGGCTCGTTCCACTCGGGCAGGGCCTGCTGAAGAACGGTCAGCGATTTCGCCACGCGCCCTTTCTTGTCGAGGTCGATACGCACAATGCGCTGCGGGGTCGTTCCATTCTGTATGCCGATAAGGTCGCCCTTATGAAGATAGAGCCCGTCAATGCCGCCGAGATGAGCGCCAGTCGGATTTTCAATCTGGGTGACATTCCGCGTCAACACATCAACGACAAACAGTCCCGCCAGATAGTCCGCGACGAACAGCCGGCGGCCTCCCTCATCCGCCGCAAGGCCCTGCAAATTCACAAAACGCGAATCCTCTGTGAGAACGCGCGGGATCAAGTCAGGGTCCTGCACGAAGAGGCGCGGTGTGATGCTGTCGGAACTGTAAATCCGTAATGGCTTAAGCTCGATGTCGCCCAGGAGAGCGTTGCCCGCTTCTATCGGCCGCCTCCAAAGGATTTCGCCGCTCAGCAGATCAACCTTCACAATAGCGGCCTCCGGCGGGCGCTCGCCCGCGTTCTCGTAAGCGAGCTGGTTGTTGATGACTGCATAAGCAAATGTCGCGGACCCTAGCGTCTCAATATCAAAGACACCGCCATCAAGCGTTGCCAGCTTGCGGAGCGCGCCGTCTCGAACCGCGTAAATTGCGCCCGTTCGCACCGAGCCGATGAGAATCCCATCGCCATATTTTGCGATCGCCTCGGGGAGGAGCCCCGTTTCGGTGAATTCGGCGACGACCAAAGGCGTGCCAACCGAGCGCGCGTTGGCCTGGAAACGATCAGCGACCGGTTTGAAGGCTTCCTCCGCGCGCAGCCGTTCAAATGCCTCGTGCGCCGGAAATTCGAGATAGAGCCCGCGGTCGGCGATATCGGTAACGATGGCGATCGCCGGCGCGATTTCGCCAGCGAGAAGGTTTGCAAGAACGAGATTGCGGGTCAAAAAAAGAGAGTAGGGACGCTGCGCCAGCGCTTCTTCAATCCGTGCCGCCGCCAAACCATAGTCCTCGGCGGCGAACGCGGCTTCTGCGTCCTTCATGATCTCGCCGTAAGGCCGGAGGCCGGTCGGCTGCGCGAACGCGCCGCTAAAAATGGCCATTGCGAAAGCGGCGGCGGAGATCAAAAACCGAATTATCATAACGCCTTCCTGATCATCGCTGCGACGGCTTCAAGCTCGGCGGCGTCGGCCTTTCCGCCCGCGTGCGGGGCAAGGTTTTCGCCTTCGAAAACCGGGATGATGTGGAAATGAAGGTGGAAGACTGTCTGTCCGGCCAGGGCGCCGTTGAACTGAACAATCTTGACGCCGCCCGGCTCCAGCGCCTGAAGCACCGCGCGCGCGACATTCTGAACGCGGACGATCAGCGCCGCGAGAGCGTCCGGGTCGATATCGAAAAGCATTGCGGCTCTCGCGTGCTTCGGAATGACCAGCGTATGGCCGCGGCTCTGCGGAAAGACATCCATAAAGGCGAGGGCGACATCGTCTTCAAAGACCTTGACGCACGGGAGTTCGCCGCGAATGATCTGTGCAAAGACGTTCGTATCATCATAAGGCGCGGCGAGGGGCACGGCAAAGCCTTTGGTCAAACGTCGGTTAGCGGCGCGTCGTTCCAGATCATCCGGCTGATGCGCCATGAACCGCCGGTCTTGTTGGCTACGAGGACATAAGCCCCTTTTTGCGTCAGCGATTGCCCGCCGTAAGTAAAGCTCAAGACATAGCGGCCGCTGACAACGCCGAGGTCGCCCGAAACGTCAATGTCATCGATCTGGCGCTCGAAAGTCGAGACTGTGGTCGCGGGCGCATCGTCTGGAAACCAGAAGCGGCGCAGGCTTGAGACGCCCTCTTCGGGACCCGCAGCGCCATTCGGCATGATCACCGCGTTGCGATCGAACAGCGCCAAAACTGCGCGCTCCTGCTCGGACGGGGAGGGGACCAGCCAAGCATCGGCATAAGCGCGGTCGAGCGCTCGCAGTCCCTCATCGCCCGAGGCGGGCGCTGGCGCGCCTTGCGAACACGCGCCGGCCGCCAATGCGGCTGACAATACTAACACTTCAGGCATTAAACGCATGGCGGTCGCGACCCTCTGAAGAACACCGAAATTGCGTGGAGGTTGACAGCGGTTCAAGGCCAAAATCAATGCGGCTCTGTCGCTTCGGCGCGAAACGGCAACGCTTCGGCAAGGCTCGCAGCCTCGGTGTCGAGGTGTTGGCGTTCGGCCGTCAAAAACCGCGCGACGGCGGCGCGAAAGCCGGGATCTTCAATCCAGTGTGCGGATCGCATGATGACCGGTTCATAGCCTCGGGCGAGCTTGTGGTCGCCCTGCGCCCCGGCTTCGACACGGGCAAGGCCCCGCTCGATCGCATGCTCGATTGCCTGATGGTAGCAGACTTCAAAATGCAGGAACGGCCGGTCTTCAACCCGGCCCCAGTACCGGCCATAGATGGCATCGCCGCCAACGAAATTGAGTGCGCCGGCAATCGGCCGCCCGGCGTCCTCCGCCACAACGAGCACAATACGCTCGCGCATCGTTTCACCGATGAGCGAGAAAAATGGTCGTGTCAGATACGGCTCGCCCCATTTTCGCGCGCCCGTGTCCTGATAAAACCGCCAGAACACATCCCAGTGCCGCTCGCAGATGTCGCTGCCGGTCAGGCGCCGGATGGTCAATCCTTCAGAGGCTGCCCGGCGTTCGCGCTTCAGCGCCTTGCGGTGGCGCGAGGAGAGCGCGCCCAGAAACTCTTCATACGATCCATATCCGCGATTGAGCCAGTGAAACTGCACGCCGTGGCGCGGCAGAAAGCCTTCGGCCGTTAACGGCGCATCGTCGACAGCGAAATTGACGTGTGCGGAAGAAAGCCCGAGCTTTTGCGTAACGGCGATCAGCGCACGCGCGAGCAGGGCGCGGCCAGCGTCGTCCTCGGCGAACAGCCGGGGGCCCGCAACAGGGGTAAACGGGACGGCGCACAGAAGCTTGGGATAATAGCGCCCGCCCGCGCGCGCATAGGCGTCCGCCCAGCCGTGATCGAAGACATATTCGCCATAGGAATGGTCTTTAAGATAAGCGGGCGCTGCCGCGATGAGCGCCGCGCCGCGCTTGGCGATGACATGCAGCGGCGTCCAACCGGTCCCAGATCCAACGGACTTCGACTGTTCGAGCGCCGCAAGAAAAGCGTGCCGGACAAACGGGTTTTCGGTGCGCGCAGCCGGCGCCGCGAGGCGATCCCACTCGGAAGCATCGATGCCGGCAATCGCGTCGATCGTGCGGATGACAACGCTCGCGTCTGCGTCGTCGCCGTCCATCAGCCAATCTCGACGACGGCGTCGATCTCCACCGCCGCCCCGAGCGGCAAGCTCTGCGCGCCAACGGCGGCGCGCGCATGGCGTCCCGCATCGCCAAAAACAGCAACCATCAGGTCGGATGCGCCGTTGATCACTTTGGGCTGATCCTCAAAGTCGGTGGTACAGTTGACGAAACCGCCCAACTTTATGATGCGCTTGACGCGGTCGAGATCGCCGTCCAATGCGCGATTGATCTGTGCAAGGAGGTTGATCGCGCAAAGCCGCGCGGCGGCAGCGCCTTCTTCAATCGTCAGCGTCGCCCCGAGCTTGCCTTTGACGACGCCATTGGCGCCATTCGAGATCTGACCGGAAATGTAGAGCGTGGCCCCTGAGAGGACGAAAGGCGCGTAATTGGCAACTGGCGCATTTGGCGCCGGCAAATTGATCCCGAGCTTTTGAAGTCTGTCTTCAATTCGTCCCATCGTCGCTCGCCTTGCTTTTTCGCTGCCTTGGTCCCGACTTCTTTGCGGCATGGACGCGCCCGAGCGCAATCGCCCCGTCGCCAAATTTTTTTCTGATGACGTCGATCGCGACCTCTTCGCGGCCGCGGCGTTCATCCGGCGCGGCAAAAAGCCCCGGTTGTTCATCACCGCCAATGGGCGCGATGTCAGCATATCCGACGCCAATCAGGCGATACGCAACATGCATGGGCGCTTTGTCGAGCAGTGATTTTGACGCATCGAAAAGGATGTGTGCGAGGTTTGACGGTGCGGGCAAGCGGCGGCTGCGGGTGATGGTCTCGAAGCGAGCAGATTTCAACTTCAGCGTTGCGGCGCTGCCGGCAAGACCCTTTGCTTTCATGCGCGCGGCGGTGCGTTCGCAGAGCAACCACAAGACGGCTTCAAGTTCAGCGCGATCCGATGTGTCGCGGGCGAGCGTCGTTTCGGCGGAAACGCTTTTGGCTTCGTGACCTGGCGTCACGGCTCTGGCGTCCCGGCCAAACGCCAGATCGGCGAGGCGGTTGCCCATATCGCCATATCTGTTGACGAGGATCGCACGGTCACACATCTGAAGATCGCCGATCATCACAATCCCGTCGCGTTCAAGGCGCCGCGCAAATACAGTGCCGACGCCCCAAATCGCCGTCACCGGCAGGCTAGCGAGGATTTCTGGCGCTTGCGCGGGGTTGATGACCGTAAATCCGTCCGGCTTGTCGAGATCCGACGCGAGCTTGGCGAGAAACTTGTTGCCGCTGAGACCGATTGAAACAGTGATGCCGACAGTGTCCCTGATTTCCTTTTGCAGCGCCAACAGCGTTTCAACGGGTGCGCGGCTGTGCAGCCGCATCGTCCCCGAAAGGTCGAGAAAAGCTTCATCGATCGATACAGGCTCGACGAGCGGCGTTGCCCGCTCCATGAGCGCCCGCACTTGCCTTGACGCTTCGGTGTACTTCCTGAAATCCGGCTTGATGACAACGGCGCCGGGGCAGGCGTCCAGCGCCTTGAACATCGGCATCGCGGAGCGGACGCCAAACGTTCGCGCGACATAGCAAGCGGTCGTGACGATCCCGCGCACGCCGCCCCCGACAATGACGGGCCGGTCGGCAAGCGAGGGATTGTCCCTCTTTTCAATGGAGGCATAGAAGGCGTCGCAGTCGATATGCGCAATCGAAAGGTCGAAAAGCGACGCGGCGGCGATGATTCGCCGACCTCCGCAGCCGGAGCACGCAGCGCTGCCGCCGTCCACCAGACGGACACCGCACGCCCTGCAAAGCCCTGGATTAACTGCCATTTCCGCCACAGTACCGGGTCTAAAATGCGCCTCGCCGCAAACAAGACCAACCCGGCGGCGAGGATAAACAATCGATTAATACCTTGCCTGCGATAGTTCGGACATCGGTTACCTTCAGGCGTTCGGATTTCAGATGCTGAGCATGGCGGCAATGGAGACAAACGGCCCCTCGGCGCTCGCGAAGACGGTGCTCGTTGTTGAAGACAACGAGTTGAACATGAAACTGTTCAACGATCTTCTTGAAGCGCACGGATATGTGGTCGTCCAGGCCCGGACGGGTCCCGAGGCGCTTGTCGCCGCGCGCGTGCACCGGCCGGATCTCATTTTGATGGATATCCAGTTGCCCGAAATTTCAGGCCTGCAGGTGACGCAGGAAATCCTTAAAGACCCCAACCTCGCCGACATCCCGGTGATCGCCGTCACGGCCTTCGCAATGAAAGGCGATGAAGAGCGCATCCGGGCAGGCGGCTGCCGCGATTATATATCGAAGCCGATCTCCGTCGCCGGGTTTCTTGAGAAAGTGAAAAGGTATTTGGATTAGCGTTAATCCTTGAACCCTTTTCGGCACCAGGCGGAGCGGCGATGACGGCGCGTGTATTGGTCGTCGATGACCTCGAACCCAACGTAAAACTGCTCGAGGCGAAACTCCGCGCGGAGTATTTCGACGTCATCGGCGCGTATTCCGGGCAGGAAGCCGTCGATCGAGCCAAAGCCGATCAGCCGGACATCATTCTGCTTGACGTCATGATGCCCGGCATGGACGGCTTTGAAGCGTGCCGCATCATCAAGTCGATGCCGGAGACGACCCACATTCCGATCGTCATGGTGACCGCGCTCGATCAGCAGGCGGACCGTGTTGCCGGTCTGAAGGCCGGCGCCGACGATTTCCTGACCAAGCCTGTCGAGGACGTCGCGCTGTTTGCCCGCGTCAGAAGCTTGTCGCGCCTGAAAATGATGACCGATGAACTGCGGATGCGCTACGCTACCGGCAAGAATCTTGGCGTTGTCGCGGACATCGACATCGAGGATCCTGCCGGCGGACAAAAGCCACGCATTTTTCTCATCGACGATCAGGCCGATCAGGCCGATCGCATCAAATCGCTGCTCGGCGAGCAGTATGACGTCTCGGTTGAGATGGACGCTGAAGTCTCACTGGCGCGGGCAAAAACAGGCGATTTCGATCTCGTTATCGTCAACATGTCCATCGAGGCGACGGACCCGTTGCGGCTCTGCTCGTCAATCCGGACGTTTGAAGAAACGCGGCTGACCCCGCTTTTGGCGATCGTCCGGCAAGGCGACACGCGAAAGCTCGTCCGCGCCCTCGACATTGGCGTTAACGACTATCTCTCGCGTCCAGTTGACAGAAACGAATTGACGGCGCGCGTGATCACACAAATACGCCGCAAGCGCTATATCGACCGGTTGCGCTCGACTTTTGAGGCGAGCCTCGAGATGGCTGTCACCGATCAGCTTACCGGACTATACAACCGGCGGTATCTTGCTAGCCATCTTTCGGCGATGTTCGACCGGGCATTCTGGACCGGACGCCCGCTCGCCTTGATGATCCTCGATATTGATCACTTCAAGCGCATCAACGACACGCTTGGCCATGATACGGGCGACAAGGTCATTCAGGAAATCTCTGAACGTATCAAATCGTCCGTGCGCGGAATTGACCTTGCGTGCCGGTACGGCGGCGAAGAATTCCTGGTGGCGATGCCGGATACCGATATGACGTTCGCCATGATCGTCGCAGAGCGGCTGCGCAATGAAATCGCGGCGCACAAGGCGACTGTGAATACGGGGCGCGACGAGGTTTCAGTGACGGTCTCGATCGGGATAGCAACGACCGAAGACGGACCGAAGGACGATTCCGCGCAGAAATTGATCAAACGCGCCGACGAGGCGCTCTATGCCGCAAAGGCCGGCGGGCGAAACCGCGTCATTCAAAGCGCGGCGGCTTGACCCGCCGCGGGGCAGGGCGCGTTACTTGATCTTGCCTTCCTTAAACTCAACATGCTTCTTTACGACCGGATCGTACTTTTTCAGCACGAGTTTTTCGGTCATCGTCCGCGAGTTCTTTTTCGCGACGTAGAAGAACCCCGTATCCGCTGTCGAATTAAGACGGATTTTGACGGTTGTCGGTTTAGCCATGGTAACGGATCCCTGACAGTATCGGGTGAATTTGAGGCGCGGACCATAGTCGTGGACGCTCTGCTGTCAAGCAGCGGCGATCAAACGGCCTAAACGAACTGAACCCGGCCGATTTCATACGTCCGCGCCCCGCCGGGGGCTGCGACTTCAACCGTATCGCCCTTTTTCTTGCCGATCAGCGCGCGGGCGATTGGCGAGGAAATCGAGATTTTCCCCGACTTCACGTCGGCTTCGTAGTCGCCGACGATCTGCCAGCTCTTTTTCTGGTCGGTATCCTCGTCGATCAGTACGACCGTCGCCCCGAACATCACCGTATCGCCGGCCAACTTGGCAATATCGATAACCTCGGCCCTGGTAAATTTATCGTCGAGTTCGATGATCTGACCTTCGATCCAGCCCTGACGCTCCTTGGCGGCGTGATATTCGGCGTTCTCGGACAAATCGCCGTGCTGGCGCGCCTCGGAGATCGCCTGGATCACCGCGGGGCGTTCGACATTCTTGAGGCGCCGAAGCTCCTCGTCGAGCCTTGCATAGCCGGCTTGCGTCATAGGAACTTTGTCCATG
>JBJXFO010000158.1:0-30609 GCA_046154725.1 Parvularculaceae bacterium
CTCGCGACTTCGCCGCGCCAACGGACAAAGCCTATCCCTGCACAATCGCCTCTTCGACCTGCGCGAGGCGGTCCTTTCCGAACCACATTTCGGCGCCGACGAAGAAGGCCGGGATGCCGAAGACGCCGCGCGCGACGGCCCGCTCGGTGTTGGCAATCAAGCCAGCTTTGATTTCCGGCAATTGCGTCGCCTCGATCAGGGCTTTTGCGTCAAGCCCCGCCTGCGTCAGCATTGTCACGATAACAGACGGATCGTCCAACTTCGCGCCGTCTTCCCACATCGCGCGGAACGCCGCCTCGACATACAGTGGAAGTACGCCGGCGCGCTTTGCCGCGACTGCGCCGCGCATGATCGTCAGCGTGTTCACTGGAAAATGCGGGTTCATCTGAAACCGCAACAGCCCGTGCCGATCGATGAAGCGGCGTATTTCCAGCATGTCATAGGCCATCTTGGCGGGGATGTTCGCATTCGCCGCCATCGGCGACTGGTTGCCAGTCGCCTTGAAAATGCCGCCCAAGAGGCAGGGGACATAGTCAAACGCCGCGCCGGTGCGCGCCCCGATCCCGGGCAGGACCTTGTGCGCGAGATAAGCGTTCGGACTGGCGAAATCGAAGATGAATTCCGGCGTCACCATTTCTCCCTCCACGGGCGAAGATCAAGCTCGTGCGTCCACGCGGTTCGCGGCTGCTTCCACAGCCAGACATAGTTCGCCGCGATCGCGTCCGGCGACAGGATCGCGTCGTCAGCGCGCTGTGCATCGATGTCCGGCATCAGCCCACGGATGAAATCTGTGTCGATCGCGCCATCGATGATCACATGCGCAACATGGATGTTCCGGGGCCCCAGTTCCCGCGCCATCGACTGTGCGAGCGCGCGCAAGGCGTGCTTGGCGCCGGCAAAGGCGGAAAAGCCGGCAGCTCCCCTGAGGCTTGCCGTTGCGCCGGTGAAAATGATCGTGCCGGCTGCGCGAGGGATCATGCGCTTTGCCGCCTCGCGCCCTGTCAGGAAGCCGGCAAACGCTGCCATCTCCCACACCTTGCGATAGACTTGCGCGGTTGTCTCGGTGACGTCGAAGCGCACATTGGCGCCGATGTTGAAGACGACGACGTCAAGCGGCGCGATCTCATTCTCGACCCGGTCAAAGAGCGCGGTCATCTCCGCCTCCTCGCGCGCGTCAGATGGAAGCGCATGCACCTCATGGCCCTCAGCGCGGATCGACACGGCAAGCGCTTCCAGCGCATCTGCGTGGCGCGCGCGGCGCACGAGGCACGCGACAAGGCCTTCTCGTGCAAACGCACGCGCAATTGCGCCGCCCGTTGCATCGCCGGCGCCGATGACGAGACAGGCACGCTTTGAGGGGTCGCTCATGCGCGCAATCTTGCGCGGCCGGCGCGCGCTGTCCAGCGCCTCAGGCGCCAACCGCCTCGGCAAGTAATGCAAACCCGTCGCGCTTCAAGAGGCGCGGCAAGCCCTCGACAATCTCGGCGACGAGCGCTGGACCTTTGTAGATCAGGGCCGTGTAGAGTTGCACAAGCGAGGCGCCGGCGCGGATCTTCGCGTAGGCGTCTTCCGCCGAAAAGACGCCGCCAACGCCGATCAGCGGCAAGCGTCCGTTCAGTGTTTCGTGAAACTCGCGCAGGAGCGCGGTTGAGGGAGCGAAGAGTGGTTGCCCGGAGAGGCCGCCTTTTTCGTCCCTGTGCAGACTTTTCAGGGAGGCGGGCCGCGCGATCGTTGTGTTTGAAACAATAAGACCGTCGATTTTCGCTTCCAGCGCTGCTGCGGCGATATCGGCCTTGTCGGCGTCGGCGAGGTCCGGCGCGACTTTGAGGAATACAGGCGCCTTGACAGTCAGCGCGTTTCGCGCGGCGATGACGCGGGCGAGGAGACCCGACAGCGCCGCCTTGTCCTGCAGCGCGCGCAAGCCCGGCGTGTTGGGCGACGAAATATTGACCGTGTAGAAATCGACGAGACCCTCAAGGCGTTTAACGCCTGTCACATAGTCTTCGACGCGGTCGGGGCTGTCCTTATTCGCGCCGAGATTGGCGCCGACAACGCCGGCTCTCCGGCGGCGCGCGAGACGCGCCGCGATCACGTCGAGGCCGTCATTGTTAAAGCCGTAGCGGTTGATGACGCCAGCGTCCTCGGGCAGGCGAAAGACGCGCGGCCGGTCATTGCCAGTTTGCGGCAAGGGCGTCACGCCGCCTATTTCAACAAAACCAAAACCAAGGCGCAGCATTGCATTTGGAACCTCGGCGTTCTTGTCAAATCCCGCCGCAAGACCCAAGGGGTTCGGAAAGTCGATGCCCGCGATCCTGATACGGAGCATCGGATCGAGACGCGTGTTGATGCGCGGCGCGAGGGGCGACGCCAACAGCCTGACCGTCGCGCGGTGGGCGGTTTCCGGGTCCAGTAGCCTGACAGCGCGCGTCCCGATCGTTGCAGCGAGGCGCCCGGTCATGAAAGGACCTCGCCGAGTGCGAACGAGCCGTCGTCCCGGCGGACAAGGCGGCGCGCGGCGCGCGCAAGGCGCATCGACAGGGCGCCATAGTAATGCGGGAAAAGCGCCCCGCCGCGCGAGTGTTCCCATTTAAGCAAGGGCCTGAGCGCTTCGGTATCAAACCCGACCATGACAAGATCGTCCCGGCCCGTAAAATAGAGCCGCGCGGTGTCCAGAACCTGATCCTCCGCAGACAAATGAATAAAGCCGTCGGCGAGATCGATTGGCGCTTGTGGCACGTCCCCCTCGGTCCGTGCCCGCGCGTAGTCGCTCTCGCTTATGATCTTGAAGACGGTCGCCATAGCGCCGGGCTAAACCGCCGCGCGCGCCGGGACAAGCGCGGAGTTCGCTCGCCGCAGATCGCGGATATCGCTGCGCTTCATCCGCCCTACGTCGCACCACCGCGTCGCGCTTATTACGGCTGCGCGGCAATAAACGCTTTCTCGGCCTTCGGGCCGGCGTCGACCGCCGCTTTGAGGCCGCGCGCCAGTTTTTGCATGTCGCTTTCGAATTTGAGCGCAGGTTCGGCGCCAAGCGCGGCGCCGAGGCAGTCAAGCGCCATCGCGCGCCATTCCTTACGGCCATCGCCGATCAGGCGGTATGCGCATTCATAAGCGATGACGGAATCGTCCGGCGCAAGCGCGCGCGCCTTGACCATCTCTTCAAAGCCCTTCTGGGGGTCGGCGCCTTTGAGAGCGCCGCCGCCCTTGCGCGCGACTTCAATGCGCCAGGCGGCCGAGGTGGAGAGGACCGAGGCGTCCTCGGGCGCGAGCAACAACGCCTCGTCAAGACGCGCGCGCGCCTTGCCCGCGACGCCAGAAAACAACGCGCGAGCCGGCGCCATGCGCGAGCCCTTGATCGAGTGCGAAATCCCCGCCTGCAGCCGCGCATCGGGAAGCCGGGCATCGAGAACGATCGCCTGCTCGGCAAGGGCGAGCGCGCGATCTGCGCGCTCGCGAACGGCTTTGCGGTCAAAATCGAAATAGCTGATCGCGTTGAGCGCGCGCGCCGCCAGCGCGAGATCCTCCGCCGAGCCTTTCGCGACAGCCCTGTCAACGGCGGCCTGATACTCGCCGCGCGTGAACAGGTCATAGGCAGCCATGTCAGGCGCGGCGGCAGCGGGTGAGGCGGACAAGAGCAACGCCGCGAGAATAAAAAATTTCTTCATGAAGACCATCAATGAACTGGCACGCGCAGCCATAGCAGCGATGGCGGCGCTTGTCGCCGGTCTGGCGCTGCGCAGTGTGGTTTCCGAAAAACCGCTTTGTAGACTTGGCCCGCCAAACGCTTCTTAATCGGGCCGATGAAATGGGTGCGCATCTTTGGGGGGTTAGCAGCCAGTGCGCTCGCCGGCGCTCTCGCCGCGGCGTTTGGCCAGCCGCAGGCAATTGTTGCGACGATCGCCATCACGGCGCTTACCGCCGCGTGGTGGATCACCGAGGCGCTGCCAATCCCGGCGACTTCAATCGTGCCGTTCGCGCTTTTCCCGATGGCCGGCGTTCTCGACCATCGCGAAGCGGCCGCCGCGCTCGGCGATCATGTGATCATCCTTCTCATGGGCGGGTTCATGCTGTCGAAGGGGCTGGAGAAATCGGGCGTCCATGAGCGCCTCGCGCTCTATATGATCGCAGCCGTTGGCGCGTCCGGAAAGCGCCTTGTGTTCGGCTTCATGATTGCGACCGCGATGATTTCGATGTGGGTGTCGAACACCTCGACCGTCTTGATGATCATGCCGATTGCGCTGGCGATCCTTGCGCGGTCGCAGGATCGCTCCCTCGACGCGCCGGTCGTCCTTGGGGTTGCTTACGCAGCCTCGATCGGCGGGCTCGGCACGCTGATCGGCACGCCGCCCAATGTCATCTTCGCCGGCATCTATGAGCGCACAACAGGGGCCGAGTTCGGCTTTCTCGAATGGATGAAAATCGGCGTGCCGGTTGTCATTATCGCGACGCCGCTTGCCGCCTTGTGGCTGACGCGCAAGGTGACCGCGCGCGAGACGATCGCGATCCCCGATCCCGGGCGATGGCGTACAGGGGAGATCAGGACACTGATCGTCTTTGCCGTAACCGTCGTCCTGTGGGTGACGCGCAGCGAGCCGTTCGGCGGCTGGTCGGGCTGGCTTGGCATTGAGGGCGCCGGCGATTCGACAGTTGCGCTCCTCGCGGTGATCGCGCTGTTCCTTATTCCCGACGGCAAGGGCGACGCGCTGCTCGACTGGAAGACCGCAGTCGACATCCCGTGGGGCATGCTGCTGCTCTTTGCGGGCGGCATCGCGATCGCCGCCGGGTTCGAGCAATCCGGCCTGTCGGCGCTGATCGGAACCTCGCTCACGGGCGCGCAGACGCTTCCGGTTTTCGCCCTGATGCTGACGATCTGCCTCGTCGTCACCTATATGAGTGAGATCACGTCGAACACCGCAGTGGCGACGCTGACGCTGCCTGTGCTTGCCGCAGCGGCGGCGGGAACAGGGCTCGCCCCTGCGATCTTGATGGTGCCGGCGGCGATGGCGGCCTCGTCCGGTTTCATGCTCCCCGTCTCAACCGCGCCGAACGCGATTGCCTATGGCACGGGGCGCGTCAGCGTCGGCCAGATGGCGCGCGAGGGCGCCGCGCTGAACCTGATGCTGGCCGTCGTCATTGCGGGCGTTTGTTACTTTTCACTGCGCTGAGTGGGAACGCGCTTCAAACCGCCTCAACCGTCATATGCCGCGCCTTTGCCGAACGCTCGATCGCGGCCGCGCCGTCGTCGCTGATCTTCAGCGTTGTTCGGATGAGTTCCAGAACGCGAATTTCGGTCATGGCGAGGCCGCCATCCGCTGTCACGACATCGACGACAGCGGCATAAGCGGTCTCGGCAAGGTGCGCGGGGATCGCTGCCGACGCGGACGCCAGCACCTTGTGGAGCCCGGCCTCCGACGCCATCAGCGCGCCGCAGGCCTCTGCGGTATCGACCAGCGTTTCCTCGTCCGCGCCGTCAAACAGCGAGAACGACCGCACGACGCGGCCAATCGAGCGCATTTCCTTCTCGGACATGCGCCCGTCGGAGGCGGACGCCGTGACCATCAGATAGATGACCGCTTCTTGCGGGGTGAGGCGCGGCGCGTGATCGGCGGACATGGCAAATTTCCCGGATTGATCGCAGACCCCTTTCCTTAGGGCATTTTGCCAGACTGTGAAATGCGGCTGTAAAATGCGCGCTGTTGGGGATTTGCGTCGATAGCGCTATGAGAAAAAATTCAACGCACACAAAGACGCCGGTTTTCTCATGGCTGCCCCCACTTTCACGCCTGCCGATATTGCCAGCGCCAAATCCTGGCCGTTCGAGGAGGCGCGCAGGCTCGACGAGCGGCTGAAGCGCATCAAGCATGACGGCGTCGTTCTGTTTGAGACCGGCTATGGCCCCTCCGGTCCGCCGCATATCGGCACGTTTGGCGAAGTTGCGCGTACGACCATGGTGCGGCGCGCGTTCGAACTGATGACGGGCCGCCAAACGCGGCTCATCTCATTCTCGGACGATATGGACGGCATGCGGAAATTTCCGCCGCAAGCGCCGAACCAGGAGATGCTCAGTCAATATCTGCAAAAGCCGCTGACGAGCGTTCCCGATCCGTGGGGCACGCATGCGAGTTTCGCGCACCACAACAATGCCAAGCTGCGCGCGTTCCTTGACCAGTTCGGCTTCGACTATGAGTTCGCGTCATCGACCGATTGTTACAAGTCGGGCGTCTTCGATGCGACGCTGATCCGCGTGCTTGAGCGCTATGACGCGCTGATGGAGATCATGCTCCCGTCGCTCGGCGACGAGCGCCGCGAGACCTATTCGCCGATCCTTCCCATTTCGCCGAAGACAGGCCGCGTGCTTTACGTGCCTCTGCTGGAGCGCGACGCCGTCAAAGGCGAGATCGTCTTCGAGGACGAGGACGGCGAGCGAACGCGCATGTCCGTTACCAGCGGGCGCACAAAGCTGCAATGGAAAGCCGACTGGGCGGGGCGCTGGTTCGCGCTCGGCGTCGATTACGAAATGGCGGGCGAGGACCTGACCGAATCCGTCCGATTGTCAAACCGCATCGTCAAGGCGCTGGGCGGCGAGCCGCCAGCCGGCTTCAATTTCCAATTGTTCGTCGATGAGACCGGCAAGAAGATCTCGAAAACCAAAGGCAACGGCATTTCGATCGAGGAATGGCTGACCTATGCCAGCCCGGAAAGCCTGTCGCTATTCATGTTCCAGAATCCGAAGACGGCGCGGAAGCTCTATTTCGACGTCATCCCGAAAACGCTCGATGAGTACTGGCAGCACGTCGAGAAATACGCGGGCCAGGATGGGGCAAAAGCGCTCGACAATCCGGTCTGGCATATCCATGGCGGCGCGCCGCCGGGCAAGGCAACACCGGTGTCGTTTGCGATGATGCTGACGCTTGTCTCGGCGGTTGGCGGCGATGTCGAAGTCCTGAAAGGATTTATTCGCAAGTATCGCCCGAATGCGGGCGCTGATGAGCTTGCGGCGGCGGACGCCCTCACTGGCTACGCCGCGCGCTATTTCGAGCGCTTTATTGCCCCGACCCGGGTTTTTCGTCCGCCAACGGAACAAGAGCGCGCGGCGCTCTCCATGCTGGCGGCGCGCTTCCGCGAAATCGGCGACGAAGCGGAGGAAGACGCCTATCAGACGGCAACTTTCGATACCGGCAAGGCCAATGGGTACGAGAAAAACCTGCGCGACTGGTTTGGCGCGATTTACGAAGTCGTGTTCGGCACAAGCGAAGGCCCGCGCATGGGGCCGTTCGCGAAGATTTATGGGGCGGTCGCGACAGCGAGCCTGATCGAGGATGCGGTGAACCGGCAACCGTAGCTCGGCTAAGCACGACGCCCCTATTTCACCAACCGCAGAAAGCGCTCTTCCAGCCGCGCATCGTCGATAAACGCGCCAGTAAAGCGCGTTGTGATCGTGCCGGCGCCGTGGCGGTGAACGCCCCTTGTCGACATGCAGTGATGCTCAGCCTCGATCATGACGGCGACGCCGCGCGGGTTGAGCGAGGATTGCAGTGCGCTCGCAACCTGCGCGGTCAATTTTTCCTGCACTTGCAGGCGCTTGGCAAAAACATCGACGAGGCGCGCAAGCTTCGACAGGCCGATGACGCGCTCTGACGGCAGATAGGCGATGTGCGCGACGCCGATTATCGGCGCCATGTGATGCTCGCACGTGCTCTCAAGCCGGATGTCTTTCACCAGCACGATGTCGTCATAGCCCGCGACCTCATCGAAGGTGCGCGCGAGGATTGTCTCGGCGTCCTCATCATAGCCGCCGAACCATTCCTCGTACGCCTTGACGACGCGCTTGGGCGTGTCGATCAGGCCCTCGCGAGCCGGATCGTCGCCGGCCCAGCGGATCAGCGTTTTAACGGCGGCTTCGGCCTCGGCTCTGCTCGGGCGATTGGTAAGGCGCTCGCCGTCGCCCTCGTGGGCGCGCACAAGCGTGTCATAGGCAATGGCGGTCATGGGCCTGTCCTATCGTTCAAAAGCGATTGAAAGTTCGCGGGTCTCTAGGGGGAGACACGTGCTCAACACGAGGTCTTACGTCAAAAGTCTAGGGTCAGATCGTTACGCCGCCAAGTTGCAATTGCGTGAGCCGCGCGCCCGTGATTTCCGCGCAAATCTGAACCGGCGCGCAGTAATTCTAATGACCTGTCGCAACATTTGCCGCCTGCGCATTCCTCCGGCGCCAGATTTGGTTTAGCACACCAAAAACCGCAAGAAGGACGATGACACTTTTTCTCTACGACAGTTTGACGCGCGACAAGCGAGCGTTCGCCCCCGCCGACGCGTCCCGCGTGACGATGTATGTCTGCGGACCCACGGTCTACAATCACGCGCATATTGGCAATTTCCGCGCGGCAATCGTCTTCGATCTGTTGTTCCGTCTCCTGCGCCGGCGCTATGGCGCGGCGCATGTCGTCTATGCCCGCAATATTACTGACATTGATGACAAGATCATCAAGGCCGCGAGGGACGCAGGCCGGCCGATCGCCGAGATTACGGCGCATTTTGCAGCCGTCTATGACGCCGAACTCAGCGCGTTCAACGCGCTTGCCCCGACGCTGAAGCCGGTCGCGACAGGGCATATCGGCGAGATGATTGCGCTCGCCGATGCGCTGGTTGCCGGCGGCTTTGCCTATGCGGCGCAGTCGCATGTGCTGTTCCGTACGGCGGCGTTTGCCAGCTACGGGCAATTGTCGGGCGTCAGCCTTGACGACATGCTCGCCGGCGCGCGGGTCGAAATTGCTCCGTATAAGGAAAATGCAGGCGACTTCGTCTTGTGGAAGCCGTCAAAAGACGATGAGCCCGGATGGGACAGTCCGTGGGGGCGCGGGCGCCCCGGCTGGCACATTGAATGCTCGGCGATGATCGACAAGGCGTTTGGGCCAACGGTCGATATCCATGGCGGCGGGCAGGATCTGAAATTCCCGCACCATGAAAATGAAATCGCACAAAGCGCCTGCGCGCACCAAGGCGCGCCGCTCGCGCGCTATTGGCTCCACAATGGGTTCCTCACCATGGGCTCTGACAAGATGTCAAAGTCGCTCGGCAATGTCGCGTTGCCGCGCGATCTGTTGCGGCAGCATCACGGTGAAACGCTGCGCTTTGCGCTGCTGTCGGCGCATTACCGCCAGCCGCTCGACTGGTCGGATGCCCTTATCGAGCAATCAAAGAAACAGCTCGACCGCTTCTATCGCCTGCTGGCCGAGGCGCCGGGCGGCGAAGCCGACGTTCCGGAAAGCGTCGCTGTTGCGCTCGACGACGACATGAACACGCCGGAAGCAATCGCCGGCCTCCACGAATTGCGCGACATCGCGATGCAGCTGGACGGCGCGCCAAAGGCGCGCGCCGCCGCAAGGCTGAAGGCGGCGGGACAGGTGATGGGTTTTTTCAGCGCCGATCCAGAGCATTGGTTCAAGTGGACGCCATCGACAGACGGCGCGCTGACGCCGGACCAGATCGAGGCGATGCTCATCGACCGCGCTCTCGCGCGCAAAGCAAAGGACTTCAAGACGTCCGACCGCATCCGCGATGAGTTGGCGGCGCAAGGCGTTGTCATAGAAGACAGCGCGAATGGCGCGACGTGGCGAAGAGGGTAATGCGCCGCCCTTCAGGCGCTAGGCGCAGACCGTTGAGAAGTCTTGTCCGCCCATTTCGTCAACAGGACGCGCGCCAGCCAGAATGCCATCAGCGCCATGACGATTGTTTCCGGCGCGGACAGGATCGGCGATCCCTTCAAACCCTCGGGGAACGCCGTTGATCCCGGCCCGGTAAACAAGGACCCCGCCGCGATATAGAGTGCAAAGCTCATGCGCCAAAGGTGCCGGGCGATGCGCTGGCGCCCGGCGACGCCGCGCCGCACAATCACGCTCGCGTCAAGCAGCGCGGCAAGGAGCGCAAGGCCGCCAAAGAAAAAATAGGGTTCGGCGGAATATCCGTCCTTCAGGCCCATGGCGCTATTTTGCGCTTCAAGGCCGAAGAAAATTCCGCCGGCGCCGATGCCGAGAACGGCAATCAGCCCCGCGCCATCGACGACGCCGGCGCGCCGTTCCGGACGCATAACGGTCATCCACGCCGTCGCGACCAGATAGCAGGTAAAGACCCCAGCGAGGGCCGTTATCATTTCTGGCTTGATGAAGGCTGCATAGGCGCCAACTGATGAGGCGATCAGCATCGAGACGAAGAACGCATTCCCGGCAATGCGGTGCAGGCGCGAGCCCTTGCGGGCAAAAAGCGCTGTCGCGCCAGCAAGGACAGCAATCGCTCCAGCGCTGATATGCGCGATCATGAAGTCAGGCATTTGGCCGGTTTTCCCCGCTGTCGCAACGCTGACAGCACTTTTGCTCCTTGAACAGACTATAGAGAGTAAAGGGCCGGCGTAAGAGCTAAAGCGGTCAAGCGCCTCTGCCCTGCGCCGGGGGGCTGTTGCTTGGTGTGGGAGAAGTGCTCCAGCAAAAGAGCGCAGTCGCCCACGGGCTTGCTGTTTAGCCCCTGGATGACTGCTTGTGTCTTGCGTTTGTCCGCGTCGCGCTGCCGCGAGGTGACGCTCAAGATCAAGCGCGGCCGGTATTGCGGCCATGCATCGCTTGAAAAGCACAAAAAATAATCAGCACACAGATATGCGTTAACCATCTAAGCCCTTGGCGCGCCTCAGAAACAAAAATCCGTCCGACCCCCCTCGCGACGCCCCTATAGTGGGGTCGCCGGCGCATTTGCCGGCGGAGAAGGAAAGCCCCGCGTGACGCCTGCCCGCCGCCAGTTTTTCAAAGTGCGGATTGTCCGTAAAAAAACGCTGGACCCCAATGAATCCGGCCTTGGACGCGGCGCGCGCCCGCCGCAGGTTACGGCAAGTGCGGATAATCCGGCGCGCGGAGCAGGGTCAGCGATAGAACGTCGTCTCGGCGCCGGTGAACGACCACGGCTCTTCCAGCTCGATGCAGGACGTGACGTCGCCGCGCGCTTCGACCTTCATAAGGGGCGGGCCCTCGCCCTCTTCGACGCGCAACAGGATGACCGCATTGATCCGGGGCCCGACGAAATTGGCGCGCAGGCCCTGATAGCAGGCAAGGTCACCCGCCTTGACGGTGTCAAACGGCGGGTTGATGCGCCCGTCGCCGCGCTCGAAAGTCAGGAAATCGCGCGCCGCCGCTGCGCGTTCTTCTTCCATAGGCGGCGCAAGCCCGACCATGTCCGGCGTCAGCGACCGGACGCGGCCATGGAGCGCGAGGATCAGGCGCTCGGGGTCGATCGCATCGGGGGCAAGCGCAATCGCGCTGACCTTGTCGGTGCGGCCGTTATGCGAGGCGTCGGTGAACCATGCGCCCTGCGCGGCGCCCGGGATGTCGACAAGCGACGTGCGGCAGGCGTTCTCGCCCTTGGCGGGCCTCATGCCCCACGCATCGCCGAGCTTTCCCTTCCAGTCGGCCGCGATGTCTTCAGGCAGGTAGTCGAGGGGGCAGCGGACGCGGCTCCAGTCGTTAGAGATCGCAGCCAGCACTTTTTCCGGCGCATCAATCGCCGACGCGACGGCGTAGGCGTTCGTCACATAGCGTTCGGGCCGCTCAAGCGGCGCGGCGGGCAACGCCTTGTCTTCGAGCAGCACGTCAAAGCCGTCAGCCGTCCCAATCGTGTCGCCTTTCTTCAGCCGGACGCGCGTCGCGACGGCGCGATGGTCGGGGCCGCCGATCTCGTTGAAAGCCGCACTCCCGCCGGCGCGCGACAGGATCGACGCGTCGATCGTGTCGAGGTCGTCATAGGTCACGCGGATCGCCTCGCAGGCGGCAAAATGCACAGTCCAGCTTTCGCGCGCCGCAACGCCGTCGGCGTCGCGATAAGTGCGCTGCTCGATCGCCGTGATCTCGGCCTTCGCTGGGGCAAGCGCCGTCGTCACGCGCCGCTCGAACAGCGAGCGGCCCTTTTTTGTGTTGAGGCGAATGGCCGGCGCGGGCAGCGCCTCACCCGGCGCCGTGACGCCGCCAAGCGGCGAGATCGAGAGGATATCGTCGAGCGGCGCGAATGCGCCATCGAGCGCGACAAGAGGGCAGGGGCGTTTTGCCAGCGGAACGTCGCCGCCGCCGATCGCGGCAACGCGCGCGGTTGCGCGCAAGCCCGCCGACGGGTTGACGATGACCACGCCAAGCACACCCGCCGCAGCGAGCGCGGCGGCAAGACGCACGTAATACTCAGGCAACGCCATGACCCCTCAAACGACCCCCAAGCCGCGTTACAAAGTCGCGCTCGCGCTCGGGCGAGTCAAGGAAACCGGCCGCGCCGCCGGGACCTGACGGGCGCTTCATTCGCAGCCGTGGCGCGCGAGCCGCACTTAGAGCGTATTTGCGGGTGCATTGAGCGGCGGTTCATTTGCAGCGTTCGCCCGCCGGTTGTCTCGACACGCGCTCAGGCTTTCGCGATAGTCCCGGCGGATTTTGAGAACAGGGATCACCACAATGGTCAAATGGCGCGGGCGCGAAGGCAGCCGCAATGTCGAAGACGGGCGCGGCGCGGCTGCAGCGGGCCTTTCCGGGTTGGCCATTATGATCTTGCGCTTTGTTTTCAGCCGGTTCGGGATCGGCGGCGTTGTCGTGCTGGTTGGCGGCTTTTTCGCGCTGCAGGCGGTCGGCATCAATCCGCTCGCGCTGCTCTCCGGCCAGCCGGCGGGCGAATACAAGCCCTCACCGGAGGATCAGGAAGCGTTCGACTTCTCGTCTGTCGTCCTCGCCGAGACCGAAAAAGTCTGGACCGACATCTTCGCGCAAGCCGGCCAGCAATATCCCCCGACCGTCATGAAGATCTACACCGCGCAGACCAACACAGCATGCGGCGTTGGCTCCTCGCAGGCGGGCCCGTTTTATTGTCCGGCGGATCAGAAAGTTTATCTCGATACGAGTTTCTTCAAGGAATTGCAGACGCGGTTCGGCGCGCCGGGCGATTTCGCCGCCGCCTATGTGATCGCGCACGAGGTTGGCCATCATGTGCAGACGGTTCTCGGCGTCGCCGACAAAGTGCGCCAGATGCAGGCGCGCGGCGGCCAGACCGAAGCCAATCAGGCGCAAGTGATGATGGAATTGCAGGCGGATTGCTATGCGGGCCTGTGGGCCAATCGCGCCGAGCGGACTTCCGGCATTCTCGACGAGGGCGACATCGAAGAAGGCCTTCGCGCAGCGGCGGCAATCGGCGACGACACGCTTCAGCGCAATGCCGGCCAGCGCGTTTCCAAGGAAAGCTTCACGCATGGCTCGTCCGAACAGCGCGCGCGCTGGTTCACGACTGGCTTTCGCACGGGCAATTTCGATGCCTGCGACACCTTTGGCGCGCGCAGTCTGTAGGCGGATTAATTAACCAGCCGCCGCTCATGCGGACTGTCGAGCGAGAAGGCTGGGATCTCAACCTCGAACGGCTCGCCCTGTTCGGTCTGCATGCCATAGCGGCCGACCATCATGCCGTGCGGCGTCGAAAGCGGCGCTCCGGACGTGTATTCAAATCCCTCGCCCGGTTTGATGACCGGCTGCTCGCCGACGACGCCAACGCCTTTGACTTCTTCGGTCAAGCCCTTTGCGTTGGTGATCAGCCAGTGACGGGTCTTGAGCTGAACGATTTCCGACGAGCCGTTGTGGATGCGCACGGTATAGGACCACACGAACAAACCATCGGACGGGTCCGACTGACGGTCAAGAAATGTCGGCTTCACGCTGACGCGGATGCCATTGGTCGTGCGCTCGTATTTTGTCCGGCTTGCCATGGCGCCAATTCCGTCGCGATGATCGCGCGTCTGACTTTAGCCCGCGTCAGTGCGCTCCGCCAGACTGTAATCGCCGCGCTCAATTCGCCAAATGCGGGCGCTCCGCATTCAACCTTGACGCAACCCATCGGAGAGGCTTCACCCTTTTCGCCTCGCAAACGGGAATTTTTCGCCATGGGCGTTCTGAACGCCAGCCAGATTGCCGCTGAAATCGACCGCGGGTCGATTGAATTGTCGCGCGCGCTGCAGCCCCGGCAAATACAGCCCGCCTCGATCGATCTGACACTCGGCCGGCGCGGCTGGCGCGTGCGCGCGTCGTTTTTGCCGCCGCCCGGAAAGCGCGTCACCGAGCGCCTCGACGAAGGCCTCGCGATGCATCCGGTCGATCTTTCCGCTGGCGCTGTCCTTGAGCGCGGTTGCGTCTATCTCGTTGAACTCGCCGAGCGTTTGCGCCTTCCTGCCGATATCGCGGCAAGCGCCAATCCGAAAAGCTCAACCGGGCGCATCGATGTCTTTGTGCGGCTTGTCACCGACAGCGCGGGCGGCCGCCGCGTCGCGTTCGATGACGTCCCCGCCGGTTACGCAGGTCCGCTCTATGCTGAAATCAGCCCACGGACGTTTTCGATTCTCGTGTGCGAAGGGTCGAGCCTCAATCAGCTGCGGCTGAAACAGGGGAACCCGCGCCTTAGCGACGATGCGTTAAGAGCCTTGCATTCGCGGGTGCGGCTGATCGACGGGCCCGCCGAGGGAGACGCCGACATCGATGGGGGCATCGGCCTCAGCGTCGATCTCACCGAGGGCTTTGGCCCCGCTGGCTGGCGCGCGCGCCGTCATGCCGCGTTGATCGATGTCGATCAGACAGCAACGCTCGACGCCGACGATTACTTCGAGGCGATCCCCGCGCCGAAATCCGGCTTTATCATTCTTGACCCGGATGAATTCTATATCCTCGCCTCGCGCGAGGCCTTGTCGATCCCGCCGGACTACGCCGCGGAAATGACACCGATAAGCCCCGGTCTTGGCGAATTTCGCGTCCATTATGCAGGCTTCTTCGACCCGGGCTTTGGCTGGAGCGAGAACGGCGACACAGCAACGCGCGCCGTTCTTGAGGTCAGAAGCCACGACGCTGCGTTCGTACTCGAGCACGGCCAGCTTGTTGCGCGCCTCATCTATGAAAAGATGGCGGCGCGCCCCGAAAAACTTTATGGTGCGGGACTTGCCTCGAACTATCAGGGTCAAGGCCTCAAATTGTCGAAACACTTTCGTTGAGCACGCCAATGATGATCACGCTTCTCGCCGCATTTCTCATGCAGTCCGCCACAGGCGCGGATGCTGATGCCGACGCCCCGGAAGTGCGCCGCTTCGACCCCTATCTTCTGTGTGTTTGCAAGGACGTTTCAGATTTGGAACAGGTGACCTTCACCGGCTATGCGAACGACGCAGAAGTGCAATTGGCCGAAGACGGCCGCAGCCCGCTGCCGCGCCAGGCGACTTTGTTCCGTGTGCTGAAGGGCCCGAAAGATCTGGCATCGCCCGCAAAGGTCTTTCACGTCACCAACCCGGCCAAATGCGGGATCAGCTTCGATTACGGCAAGCGCTACACGATTGTCGCCGTGAAGAAGGGCGCGGAACTTGAGACCAACTGGTGCCTGATGGGCAAGCCGCGTTAAGCGCGGCTGAAGATAGCGCTCAGATTGTTCGCTGGCATGTCGATCGCTGTCTCCAGTGTCATGCCGGCCGCAGACGCCAACAGCATGATTTCCAGGTCGAGATCCCGTACGCCCCATTGGGGATCGCGGGATTTCAGCGACCGATCGAACTCGGCATTTGACGGCGCCGTGTGCGCGCCGTTTCGCGCGAAGGGCCCGTAGAGAAAAAGCCTGCCGCCCTGCTTCAGCAAACGGCCGGCGCCAGCGACGAGCCCCTCCGCGGCGGCAAACGGCGCGATGTGAATCATGTTGATCGACACGACGGCGTCGATGCCCTGAATGCCGCGCTCCCAATCCGGCGCCGTTACGTCGATCGCGAGCGGAGCGGCGACATTGGGCAGCCCAAGATGTTCCGCCCACGCCGCAATCGACGCACGCGATCCGGCGTCGGGGTCGCTTGGCTGCCAGCGCAAATCCGGCGCGGCGGCGGCGAGGTGAACGGCGTGTTCGCCAGTCCCCGAGCCGATTTCAAGCACGGTCCCGGCGAGTGGCATCGTCTTCAGGTATGCATCGCGAATGGCGTCGCGGTTGCGCGCCGCGGACGGCGAAAAAAGGCGCGCTTCCTCGCGCGAGCGCATTTCAAGGGCGATTTCCGGACTGTCGCTCACGCCGAGCACTTCGCCCCGCCCAGCACGCAAAAGCGCGAGCAATGCGGGTGGTTAAGGTGCACCGGCTTAGCCGCGTCGGCCAGCGTTGAGCCGAGTTCAAATTGCGGGTCGTCAACAATCAGGGTGCAGGCGACGACGGAGGGCGCGCGGCCCTTGCGTTTAATCACCATGCGCGAGGAGGAACACATGACGTCGCGCGGGTTGAGGTTCAAAATGCCCCAGCAGCTTTCGGTGATTTCGGGCGTGTCGGCGCCGGCGTCCATTTCGGGAAACAGCGTCAGCGCGCCAGGATCGTCCGCGGCAACTCCAAGCCCGTTTGCGGCAAACAGCGCCGCATAGCCGGCGCGCGCCGCCAACTCGCTCTCGCCCCACCGCATTCGGCCGGCAACCGACAGGCGAACGCCGTCTTGCGTGAAAGCGCGCAAGCCTTCGAGCGCGATCGCAAAGCTGCCCGCCCCGCGCTCTTCATCGTGGTGCTCTGCAGTGTGATGATCGAGGCTGACGCGCAATGTCAGCCGCGCGCCCGCGTGCGAGGCGAGCTGCCTGATCCCCTCGCGCGTCGCGGGGCGCATGGCGGGGCGCATGGCATTTGTCAGGATAAGGACGGAAAATCCAGCGCTCAGCGCATCGTCCGCCATGCCGATCATGTCCGGATTCATGAAGGGCTCGCCGCCCGTAAAGCCGATCTCGGCAGCGCCCATCCGCCGGGCTTCCTCGAGATAAGGTGCAAGTTCAGCGCGCGAGATATAGGCGAGCCGGTCGTTCGTTGGCGAACTCTCGATGTAACAGGCCCGGCACTCGATATTGCAAAGCGTGCCCGTGTTCACCCACAGCGTCCGGAGCTCCGTAAAGGGAACAACCGCGCGCGGCGCGCCGTCGCGCGCCATGAACGGGTTGGCGAACTTATCCGGTGCTAGCGGCACAGCAAGCATGGGCAATCCGATTGGCAACTCGCTACCAGAAACAAGAATGCCCGCCGGCGCAAGCGCGGGCGGGCGCCTCCTGCGATCAAATTCCTATTAGTCGTTCTTGCCGATCGGCGCGCCCCAGACGGCGTCGTCTTCATAATCCGGCGCTGGCGGCAGGGCCGGCGCATAAGGACCGGCCGCCTGTTGAGGTTCGATCGGCGGCGAGGATTGGGGCGCATAAGGGCCGCTTTGCGACAGCGGCGCGGGCGGCGCCAGCGCTGGCGACAGGGGCGCGACTGCCGGAGCAACCAGCGGCGCATCGCGATTGGCAAGGCGCCAGGCTGCGTTCTGCAAGCCGGCCGAAACGGGGTTATAGACCTCGCCTCGATAGACGATTTCGCCGGGCGAAACCTCGGCGCCATAATAGGCATTGTTATAGTTCTTGCGCGTTTTGATAACCGCGCCCTCGAGACTGACGCCGCCATAAAGCCCGCGCGAGCGCGAGAAGGCGAGAATGTCCGTCGTCTGAGCTTTCGCGCCGGCGCCGATTGGCCCTGCGGCGATCGACAAATCCGCGCCGAGCTTCACCGACGTCGAGAGCAGATGCTCCATGCCGCGCTGGGTCATCACGAGGAGAACGATTTCTGACATCTCGGCGCCGGCCTGAAAGCCGAACGAGACCGAGCCGACTGCGAAAAATGTCGGCTGCGACCAGGTGGCGTCCTTGTTGCGCGCGATCATGACAGCGTCGCCGCCAGACCCGCCAAAGACAAAACCGGCGCGCAGGGATTGCGGAATTATTACGATCGCCTTGGCCTGTTCGGCAAGCGACCACATGGGCTCAAACGCGCTGTCGGCGCTGAAATACGAAATCGTCTCGGCGGCGTCCTCAACGAGATCGACAGCTTCCTCGCGCTTGTCGGCCGCGAGGGCGGGGGCCGCGCCAAGCGTTGCTGCGGCCACAGCGGCAATCGCCGCCAATTTCAGAAAATTCTTCATCATGGCACTCCATTTTCGCGGCCAAGGGGACCGCCCACTTGGAAGGGCGATAGACGCCTCATCGGGCAAAAATCCGGCGAAGCTGAGGCATTCCCCTAAACTCTTGCAGAGGTTCGCGGCGACAGTCGAGCGTTTCGGCACTCAAAGTTTCCGCCGACCCATGGGCGGCCCCTCCCGCTTGCCCCGTCCGGCTTGACAGGCTCTTGCCCGGCGCGCGATCAGAGCCTCGCGCCGCGGGCATGATGTAGTGGTAGCCTGGCAGCTTCCCAAGCTGCTCGTGCGGGTTCGATTCCCGCTGCCCGCTCCAGCCGTCAATCCGAGATTACTGGCCTTCGCTCGGCGCGGCCGTTTCAATAGGTGTCTCTGCGGCAGGGGCTTCCGCCGCGGGCGCCGGTTCGGCGAGCGCTGCTGCGGCGGCGGGCAGCGGCAAGGGCGCGTCAGACTGCGTATTCAAATAAGCTACGATCTGCGCGCGATGTTCCGGGTTCGGGAACTTCTGGATCATCGCGGTGCCCGGGAGATAGGCCTGCGAATTTTCGAGATAAGCGCTCAGCCGCTCGAACGTCCACTCACCACCGGCGGTTTGCAGTGCGCCCGAATATTTGAATCCGGCCTTGCCTCCGACAGCGCGGCCAACAACACCCCAAAGGTTTGGACCGGTGCCGTTCGCCCCGCCCTTTTCAAAGGTGTGGCAGGACTTGCACAGCGCCGCCTTGCGCTCGCCGCCAGCGGAATCGGCTCCCGCAAGAAGCGTTGCGAAATCAACCGCCGGACCCGCCTCGACAGCAGTCTCGGACGCAAAGGCGATCGGGAATTGCGGGAAAGGGTGCCCCTCTGCGCCGTGCCCCCCATGGTGGCCGCCACGCAGCGCCGACGCGATTTGGGGCAGGCCGAAAAAAATCAACAGCGCTGCAAGGACCGCCGCGGCAAGTTTGTTGAAGAACATCGGGTCTTGCATAGGTGCACCTTGGGGCCGGATCGTCCGGCGCGCCTTTTACCGGCGCCTTCACGGCAGCGCAACAAAGGCGGGAAAGGATGCCGGCGCGGCCTAACCGCGCGGCAGGTCAAGACGGGGACTGCTTGCCGCCTTATCGCCTTTCCGGCAAGGAGCGCGGCATCCGGCAAGAAGTAGGAGGCGTATGGCAAAGGCGGGAAAAGTCGTTTTTCAGGGAGAACCCGGCGCCTATTCGCATTTGGCTTGCGAGTTGTTCGCGCCGGACTTCGAGCCTCTCCCGTGCGCTACGTTCGAGACGGCGCTTGCAGCGGTGCGGGAAGGGCGGGCGGAGCGTGCGATGCTCCCTGTTGAAAACTCCCTTGCCGGGCGCGTCGCCGACATTCATCACCTTTTGCCCGAGTCCGGTCTTAACATCATCGGCGAACATTTTTTCGCAATCCATCATCAGCTTCTTGGCCTGTCAGGCGCAAAGGTCGCTGACATCCGCGTTGTGAAGAGCCATGCGATGGCGCTTGGCCAGTGCCGGGCGCTTCTGGCGCGGCCCGGTATCACCGCCGAAATCGCCGGCGACACCGCTGGCGCAGCGCGCGCCCTTTCCGAAAGCGGCAAGCGTCACGAAGCGGTTGTCGCGTCGGCAAAGGCCGCCGACCTTTACGGTCTCGATATTCTGGAAGCCAATGTCGAGGACGCCGGCCACAACACGACCCGCTTTCTTGTGATGTCGCGCGAGCCGGTCGATCCGGCGCGTGAAGGCGCGATTGTCACAACCTTTGTTTTTCAGGTCAGAAATATTCCGGCGGCACTCTACAAGGCGCTCGGCGGCTTTGCGACGAACGGCGTCAACATGACAAAGCTCGAAAGCTACATGCAAGGCGGCTCATTCGCGGCGACGATGTTTTACGCCGATATCGAAGGGCACCCGGACGACGCGTATGTGCGCCTGGCGCTTGAGGAATTGTCGTTTTTTTCCTCGCGCTTTAAATTGCTCGGCGTCTATCCGGCCGCGCGGGCGCGTTAAGGCGTCGCGTGTTCGAGGGCCCAGCGCTCGATCAGGCGCCGTGCGATTGTAAAACGCGGCGGCAGCCGCAAATCCTCACGCTTTTCACCGCCGAGCAGGGCGACGATTTCGGCGCGCGTAACCCAGCGGGCTTCTTCGATTTCTCTCCGGTCGAGTGTCAAGGCGCGGTCTTGCGCGTCAGCAATAAAGCCCATCATTAGCGATGCCGGGAACGGCCAAGGCTGAGAGAACTGATATCGCACATTGTCTATCGCGATGCCGGCCTCCTCACGCAATTCGCGAATGGCGCACGCTTCCGGCGTCTCGCAAGCTTCGACAAATCCGGCGAGCGCGGAGAGAAAGCCCGGCGGAAAATGCGGACTGCGGCCCAACAGGCACGCGTCGTCATGCTTTGCCAGAACGATCGCGACCGGATCGGTGCGCGGAAAATGCTCCGCGGAGCAAGCGCCACAGACGCGTTTGGCGCCGCCGTCTTTCATCTCGCTTGACGCTCCGCATACGGCGCAATGGAGATGGCGCCGGTGCCAGTCCATCAGCCAGCGTGCTGCGCCCGCAATTGCAAGGTCATCCGCGCCAAGCACGCCAGCTGCCTCACGCAGCGGCATGTAAGTTCCGATATCGGCGAACGGGGCCGTATCCGGCGACTGCGCGAATGACGCGTCAACCGCGAAACAGGCTGCGCCTTTTGACAGCCCAAGAAACAGCTTTCTTGCATCCGCCGGAAAGCCGCCGAGCGCGCTTGCGCCGAGGAAGGCGACCGCCTCGCCCCGCACCAGCGGATCGCCGCGCCACAAGGGCAGGATCAGCGTCGCCGGATCGGCAAGGCGCGCTGCAATCCACAGCGGATCGCAACGCTGCTCCGCCGCGCGGTCGAGCGGTTCTGAGGCGAACATGCAAAGTTCGGCGCGGTCCGCCATCGCAACTGTTCCAAATTGAGCCCACGGCCTTTTAATCAAATATCAGGCATCGCCAGCGATGCTTGTCGTCGAAGCGATGCAGCCAATGCAAGCATCGGCAGCAGGGCCCGCAATGCCGTCAGTCACTGTCCGTCATGTTCCTGAAGAGGTTCACCGCCGCCTGCGTATCCGCGCGGCCCGCAACGGCCGGTCGATGGAGGCTGAACTGCGTCAAGTGCTGGCGCTAGCGGCGGGCCTCAGGCCCGCGCCAGTGGCGGCGCCTGAGGCGACTGAACCCGCGAAGGAAGCAGAAAGCGCACGCATGCCGACCGAAGTCTACCGCAAACTTCGCGATATTCTCGAGGTCCGCACGCCGAAAGCAGCGGGCTAGCGTTTCAAGGCTTTGAGGCTGCCTAGCCGCATTACAATGATGACGCTGGCGAAAACCCAACTCGCGCACGCAGCGTAGAACAGCGCTTCTGAAAACTTTGTCGGCTCGCCGTTTGCCCACTCAACCGGCGTCGCAGTCCCGAGCGGCGTGAAAAGGTGGAAAAGAATTGCGCCAGACATGATGCCAAGCGCGATCAACGCACCGGCGAATTGCGAGAGATCAGCAAGAGGGCGGCGTTTTCCGGCAATCAGGGCTAGCGGCAGCGCGATAAGAAGGATCGAGGCGACAAGCTCGCCAGCGCCAATGATCCATGGGCCCGCCGGATAAAAGAGATCTATGCCGGACCATTCTTTCAGCGTCTCGAAAATGTGCTGCGGCGTTGGGTGCCCGGTAAACTTGAACCGAAGCGAATCGAGAAAGATCGCCGAGATAAACAATGCGCCCGCCCAGGGCAGCAGTCCAAGCACCCGTTTCATTGATCGCTCTCCCTGATCGTGGGGTATTAGCATGCCAGCGCGCGCTTAGGGATCACAAAAGGCCGCTTGCATTCACGCTTTCGAGCGGAGATAAACGCTCTTGGAAGGCTGGCGGACGGACCCCTCGCCAACCCGGTCAGGTCCGAAAGGAAGCAGCCGTAACGAGTTTCGGCCCGGGTCGTTTCAGCCTTCCACCTTTTCACTGGCCAGCGCGCCTTGCGGCACAATCAGCCGGGGATTAAGCCCAAGGTCATGTCCCCGGCGCCCTATCAGGTCCTCGCGCGCAAATACCGCCCGCAGACTTTTGACGACCTCATCGGCCATGCGCCGATGGTCAGAACGTTGCGCAACGCGTTTGCGACGGGCCGCATCGCGCATGCTTATGTGCTCACGGGCGTCAGGGGCGTTGGCAAGACGACGACCGCTCGCATCCTCGCGCGTGCCTTGAATTTTGTCGGACCCAATGGCGAAGACAATGGGCCGACGGTCGATCTCCCGATCGAAGGGCGGCACTGCCGCGCCATTGCCGAGAGCCGGCATCCGGACGTCTTTGAGATGGACGCCGCCTCGCGCACCGGCGTCGGCGACATTCGCGAGTTGATCGAGGGCGTGCGCTATGCGCCGGTCGAGGCGCGATACAAGGTCTATATCATCGATGAAGTGCACATGCTGTCGACGGCGGCGTTCAACGCGCTGCTCAAAACGCTGGAAGAGCCGCCGCCGCATGTGAAGTTCATCTTTGCAACGACCGAGATCAGAAAGCTCCCCGTCACCGTGTTGTCGCGCTGCCAGCGTTTTGACCTCCGGCGTATTGATCAGGAAATGCTGGCAAGCCACCTTGAAGCGATCGCCGCCAAGGAAAATGTCAGCGTCGAGCGCGACGGTCTTGCGATGATTGCGCGCGCGGCCGAAGGCTCGGTGCGCGATGCGCTATCGATCCTTGATCAGGCGCTCATTCAGCGCGTCAACGCCGGTGACGCCGTGACGGCGGACGTGATCCGCGACATGCTGGGCCTTGCCGATCGCACAAGAATTTGGGACCTCCTCGAAGCGGCGCTCGCAGGCAATGCGAAAATTGCGCTCGCCATTTATCGCGATCAATACGATGCGGGCGCCGATCCCGCCGTCATCCTGCGCGACCTTCTGCAAGTCGCGCACCTTCTGACGCGCGTCAAAGCTGCGGGCCCGGAAGCCGCCGCGCAAGGCGCTGCTGGCGAGGCCGATGCAGCGCGCGCGCGAGACCTTGCAAACGCTTTGCCAATGAACGCGCTGACCCGGACGTGGTCTCTATTGATGAAGGGGCTTGCAGAGACGCAAACCGCGCCGGACGCGGTCTCCGCCGGCGAGATTGCGCTCATCCGGCTCGCCTTCGCCGCGGACCTTCCGACCCCGGACGAAGCGTTGCGAATGCTGAAAGGCGAAGCGGGCTCGTCCGTGCCGGCTGCCGTGACGTCGCCGCGCAGCGCCAGCCCGTCCGGCGGCGGCGCCGTGCTCGCGCGCGTTGAACCGTCGCGCGAGGCGCGCCAAGCTCCCGCTACCGAGCAAGGACCGCGCCTTGATGCGTTCACAGATATTGTTAGTCTAGCGGAAACGAAGCGCGACCTTCGTCTCAAGGTCGAACTCGAAAGCTATGTTCATCTCGTTGGCTTCGAGCCGGGCCGGATAGAGATGCGCCTCAATGAGAAAGCGCCGGCCGATCTCGCGCAGCGTCTCGTTCAGCGGCTGAAGGAATGGACCGGGCGCTTGTGGTCGGTCACGGTCAGCTCGCAGGAGCCAGGGCGCGAAACGCTTCGCGACGCGCGGACGGCTGAAGTCATGGCGCACCCACTCGTGCAGAAAGCGTTCGAAGTTTTCCCCGGTGCGGAAATCATAGTCATTCGTGACCCGAAGCCGGATGCAAAGCAGGATATTGACGAGGCGCTGGCGGACGAGGAGCAGGACGCGGAATGAAAGATCTCGCCGATTTGATGAAACAGGCGGGCGCCATGCAGTCAAAGCTGCAAGCCGCGCAGGAAGCCATCGCCGCTCTCGAAGTTGAAGGCCAGGCCGGCGGCGGCATGGTCCGCATCGTGATGAACGGCAAAGGCTATGTGAAAGCTGTCGCAATCGAGCGTGCGCTATTGAAGCCCGACGACGGCGAAGTTGTCGAAGACCTCATAGCGGCCGCGCTTAACGACGCAAAATCCAAACTCGACGCGCGTGCGGCCGAGGAAATGAAATCGTTGACTGCCGGAATGACGTTGCCGCCCGGCATGAAGCTGCCGTTCTAAGCTCATGCCCGCCGCCAATATTGGACCCGAACTGCAACGGCTCATTGACCTGCTCGCCAAGCTGCCAGGGCTGGGGCCGCGCTCGGCCAAGCGCGCGGCGCTGCATCTTTTAAAGAAGCGCGATCCGTTGATGCGCCCGCTCGCTTTCGCGCTCGACGATGCGGCCGATAAAGTGAAGGCCTGCGCGACATGTGGCAATTGGGATTCGATTGACCCTTGCGCGATCTGCGCCGACCCCGCACGAGACGCCGCAATCCTTTGCGTCGTGCAAGATGTTGGCGACCTTTGGGCTCTCGAACGCGCGGGCGCTCACAAAGGCCGCTATCATGTGCTGGGCGGGCTGTTGTCGCCGCTTGACGGCATTGGCCCGAAAGACCTCTCGATTGGCGCGCTGGCGCAGCGCGCGCGCGGCGGCGTCGTACGTGAAGTGGTGCTGGCGCTTCCCGCGACTGTTGATGGTCAGACGACGGCGCATTATCTCGGCGACCAATTAATGGGCGCGGACATCACGCTGACGCGCCTGTCGCAAGGGGTGCCGGTTGGCGGCGAGCTCGATTATCTCGACGAGGGAACGCTAGCGGCGGCGATGAAGACGCGCCGCCCGGCATGACCGCGCCCGCGAGCCAATATCTGGAGGGCCTCTGGTATCTCGCCGCGATCTCGCACGAAGTGAGGCGCGGATCGATGCTGAGGCGCATTCTCTTCGGCGAGCCTTTCGTCATCGGCCGCACAGGCGACCGAAGCGTTTTCGCCCTCCGCGATCATTGCCCGCACCGCGGCGCGCCGCTGTCGGCGGGGCGCCTTGTCGGAGACGATGCCGCCTCTATTGAGTGCCCTTATCACGCATGGACGTTCAGCGCGGCTGACGGGCGTTGCGTGAGCGTCCCGTCGCTCCCCGGCGATGACCGGCGCGATTGCTCAGTGATCAAGGTCGCGCGTTACTCGCTTCACGAAGCCAATGGCCTCATCTGGATCTATCGCGGCGACGGCAAGCCGGCTTTGCCGCCGCCCGAAATCGGCATGCCGGAGGCGTTCATGCCGAAGACCGTTACGCTTGTTGAAACCGAGGGGCCTTTTGATGAAGCGGTAATCGGCCTCGTCGATCCGGCGCATACGCCAAGCGTGCACCGTCTGTGGTGGTGGCGCGAGGGCGCCTCGCGCCACGACAAGACAAAGTCGTTTGAGCCGTCCCCGCTGGGCTTCACGATGCGCGCGCATGCGCCCTCGTCAAACACGCTCATCTACAAGGCGATTGGCGGCGCGCCGACAACCGAAATCGAATTCCGTTTGCCCGCGCTGCGCCTTGAACATATTTGCACCAAGACGCGGCGCATGCTCGCGCTGACGGCAATGACGCCGGGCGAGGCGGGCAAGACGCGCATTGTCCATTTGCTCTATTGGGACTTTGCGATCTTTAGCATCGCGCAGCCCTTGGCGCAGCGCATGGCGGACGATTTTTTAAAGCAGGATGGCGACATTCTGCGTCGGCAGAACGAAAATCTTGCGCTGGCCGCGCATCGCCCGCTCTTTCTCGGCGACGCCGATGAGCCGGCAAAATGGTATCTGGCTTTGAAGAAAGCGTGGATCGACAGCGGCGCCGCTGGCGGCTTCGTCAACCCGCTGTCGCCGGCGCGCTTGCGCTGGCGAACCTGACCCCGGCGGCCGGCAGCGCCCGCCGAGCGACGATTGCGGCGGCGAGCAGCGCGCTGAGGGCGCTGACCGGGATTGAGGGGATTTCATCCGTACCCGGGGCTTCCAAGGTCAACAGCCACAGCGCGATCAGCGACAGCTTTTCGCCGCGCAACCAGCTCGTTGCGAGCGCCCGCCGCGCGACTAGTACGATCGCCGGGGCAACAATGATAAATTCATAATAAAACGCATAAGGCGTCGCCATGATTGCCGCGGTCGCCAATGCCGCCAGCCTGATGTCGGGCGCCTCGACGCGCCGCCAGACGATGAACACATACCCAGCAAGGCAAATGCTTGCCAGCGCCTGCACCGCGCTTGCGGTGGTCGCTGGCAGACCAATGACCGCCGCGAAGCCGAACGGCGTCACCAGTTTTTCGAACGGAAAGACATCTGTCGCCAGCCGCGCGCCATGCGTGGTCAAGCCTTCGATAAACGCGACCCACAAATCAGCGCCGAAGGCGACAACGCTGAGCGCCGCGAGCGCGATTGCGGTTGCCGCAGCGGCGGCGAACGCGCGCCAGCAACCGGCGGCGATGAACGCGACGGGAAGCAAAATCCCGAGTTGCGGCTTGATCGTCAAAAGGCCGGCAGCGAGCCCGGCAAGGACAGGGCGCTTTTCGGCAAAACCCCCGGCAATTGCAATCAGCGATGCCGTCAAAAATCCATTCTGCCCGGTTATGACCGCAGCGAAGAATGCTGGCGAGGACGAGACAAAGAACAGCGCCAAACGTTCCGGCCACAGTCGATAAAGCACGATCAGAAAAATCGCCGCAAAGGCGATGACCCATGCCGCGTAGGAAACAAGATATGGGCCGTCGCCAAACGGCGCGATGAACAGAAACATCGTCGGCGGATACATCCAGCCGAAATTCATCGCGCCGCGGCCGGGATATTTTGCTTCAAGCTGCGCCTTGAGGGTTTCCATTTCATAGAGCGCCGCGAGGTCGCCCCCCCCAGAGGCTGCGGCGACATGCTGAAAGACAATAAAGTCGCCGCCGATGATCGGTCCGGCGCTGGTAAAAAGCTCGTCTGACGTGACGATTTGCCGAGCCCAGAGAGTTAAGGCGAGCGCGATAAAAAGGCCCGCGATCGCCGCGAGCGTCAGATGCAAATGCCGCGTCGCCAGCGCGAAAAGCACAGGATAGCGGCGCGCCGCAAGGTCAATCAGGACGTTCATTGGCCTTGTTTACGATCGCGCAATAAACGAAGCGTTATCTGTGTCGTCACCACGCCGTAAATGGGTCGTATGAACACGCCAGTCAAAGAGCAATTGCCGCCCGCCATCACCGCGCGCGGCGAGCGGCGTCCCGCGCTGTTGTCTGTCGTGTGCCCGGCGTTTAACGAAGAAGAAACGATTGGCGCGTTCGCGGCGCGCGTCGAAGCGGTGATGCGCGTGCTGGCGCAACCGTTCGAAATCGTATTCGTCAACGACGGCAGCCGCGACGGGACGCTAGCGCGCATGATGTCGATGCGGCTTGCGCGCGGAAACGTGACGATCGTTGATCTCAGCCGGAATTTTGGCAAAGAGATCGCGACGACCGCAGGCCTCGATCACGCCAAGGGCGATGCTGTCGTTGTCATGGACGCCGACCTGCAAGACCCGCCTGAACTCGTCGCCGAGATGATCGACGGCTGGCGCGAGGGTTACGAAGTTGTCTACGCCCGCCGTCGTGCGCGCCATGGCGACGGCCCCGTCAAGCGCGTCACTGCTGCGCTCTTTTATCGGCTGATGGCGCGCATCGGTTCGGTCGAAATGCCGGAGAATGTCGGCGATTTCCGGCTGATGAGCCGCAAGGCTGTTGACGCTGTGTGCGCGTTGCGCGAGCGCCACCGCTTTATGAAAGGCATATTCGCCTGGGTGGGGTTTCCGTCAAAGGCCGTTGTCTATGACCGCGCGCCGCGCAGCGCCGGGACGACAAAGTGGAATTACTGGCGGCTCTGGAACTTGTCGATCGAGGGCATCACGTCGTCAACGACGGCCCCATTGCGCCTGTCGGCATATCTCGGTTTTGCCACGGCTCTGTCGGCGTTCTTCGCCGGCGCCTATTTTATTGGCAAAACGCTGTTCTATGGCGATCCGGTCGCGGGCTTTCCGACCTTGATTGTTGTCGTGCTTTTTCTGGGCGGCGTGCAATTGATGGTCCTTGGCGTCATTGGCGAATATCTCGGCCGCGTGTTCAACGAGACGAAGCAACGCCCGCTGTATTTTGTTGCATCCATATTGCAGTCCGGCGCGGCGCGTCCGGTTATCCTGCCCGACGAGATTTCAGAGCCTTCCGTGCACGCGCGTCAAGGCTGAGTTTGCAACCCAATTTAGAACGACTGAGGAACGGGCGCGTTATCGAAGCGGGAACAGCGGCCGCATCGGCGGATTGCCGGCGGTCTCGCGCGGCTCACTGACGAGATCGCCGAGCCTTTCATCGGGCGCGAGCCGCAACGGCGTTGGCGGTGCAGCCCTGCCAGCGACCGATAAATGAAAAGCATTGCGCGATGGGGGCGGCGGCGCCTCCGCCCGAATGGGCGGCGCTGGTCCGGACATATGGCCGGATCCGGCGCCAAAGACCGGATCAAGCGCCGGTTGGACGCGCGACAGCGCCTCTTCGAGCGAGGCGATCCGGCGGCGCAGATCGGTCACCTCAGTGATCACCCGTGCGGTATCGTCGCGCAAAAACTGCGCGCCGCCGCGAGGTCCGGAAATCGCCAACGCCGCCTGGACGGTGTGAAGCGTCGCCATCAGCGTTGTCGGGGAGACAATCCAGACGCGCGCGCGCCATGCATCCTGCACGATATCGGGAAAGCGCTGATGAAGCTCCGTGTACATGGTTTCCGATGGCAGGAACATGATCGCCGACGCGGCCGTTTCACCGGGCGCAATCAGACGCTCAGCGATATCGACAATGTGGCGGATGGCGATGCGGCGAAACTCGTTCTCGGCGTCGCTATTGCGGCGCGCGCCGGAAGCGCCAAGCGCGCTGAACGCCTCGACCGGGAAGCGCGCGTCAATTGCAATCGGGCCCGACGGCGGCGGCAGCTTGACGAGGCAGTCAACACGGCGGTGGTTCGCCAGCGTTGCCGGCATGTCATAACCTTCCGGCGGCAGTGTGTCGCGAATGATATCGGCGAGTTGAATGACGGGCGCGGAGGCGTTGGAGCGTCCGGCGATCGCCTCGCGGATCAGGGTCAACTCTTGCCTTAATGCCTCGGGATCAACGCTCGCTGCACGGTCAAGCCGCTCGCGCAGCGAAGCTATCTCGCGCGCGATTTCAGAAAAGGCTGCTGGCGGCGCGACCCCGGAAGGCGCGGCGTCAAGGCGCGCGAACAGACGTTGTGCGAAGCTGTCCAGCAGCGCGCGCGTCTCGGATTGAATTGCCTCGCGCTGCGCATTCAGCGCCTCTTCAACGTCGCTCAGTGTGCGCGCCATGTCGTCGGATGGCGCGCGGTCGCGCCGGTCGTTGCCGAAGCCAAACCCGCCAGCGGCCATCTCTCCGCCCGCAAATGACGCCTCGCCAGAGAGCGATTGCCCCTGCATGTCGTTCAGACGCCGGGGCTGCCATTGATCTGCTTCAAGGCGCCGCCGTTCCGCTTCTTCGCTGAGCCGCACCGTGCGCTCGATGGCCTCGCGCTCTTGCAGACGCCAGGCAGCGTCCGCTGCTTGCGTGCGTTGACGCAACTCGTCTTCGCGCGCCGATTCACGCATTTGCCCGGCACGTTCGGCTGCAATTTCACCGGCGAGGCGCGCATTGATTTCGTCGGCGGATTCACGCGACCCAGGAAAGGTCTCGCGCTCGATTCTGACGGACGCAAGACTGTCGTCGCGATACGCGCCATCGAAAGAAGATTGCGACTCGCCAAGGTCAATTTCGGTCGTCGCACCTTGATCGACCGGTTTGCGCTCGCGCCGCGCAAACAGCCCAGAAAACGCGCCGGTGGATTTTTTCTTCGGCGCCGGCGCTTCTTCAATGACCACCGGATCACGAAATTCGATGCCGGTCCGGCCGCTGTTCGCATCGTCGAACGTGATTTCTGCGCCGTCGCCCGCTGGCTTGAAGAATTCCCGCTCTGTCGATCGCAAAGCCGCGCGCGCGCGCGTTCTGCCCCGCAAGAGCAGTGAAAACACCAGCGCCATGATAACAATCACCGCTGCCGCGCCGGACCACAGTATGGGCCCGGCGCCCGTGATAAGCGGCGGCGGCGCGACAGCGATTACGCCCGTCGTCTGACCCTCCGAGGGCGGCGCCGGCAAGGCCTGCATGTAGTCTCCCCAAAAACTCAACAACACCCGGTGGTTAGGCTAATCGAACTTCGGGCGTAAAGCGAGCGATCAAGCGTGCGGGAGGCCTCCTTGACGGCGCGCGGGCGGGGCAATACCTCAACAATCATGGCAACCAGAGCGATTTTGACAGCCCCGGACCCGCGCCTCCGGCAAGTGTCAGCCCCCGTTGAAAGGGTCGATGACGGGGCGCGCGCGCTTATGGATGACATGTTGGAAACGATGTACGCGGCCGAGGGCATCGGTCTTGCGGCAATCCAGATCAACGTGCCCAAACGCATCATTGTCATGGACCTTGCGAAGGACGGCGAGCCCCGCGCGCCGATGTATTTTGTTAACCCAGAAATCCTCGATCCCACAGAAGAAACAAGCCTTTACCAGGAAGGGTGCCTATCCGTTCCGGACTTTTACGACGACGTCGAACGCCCTGTCCGCTGCCGCATCAAATTCCTTGATTATGAGGGCAAGGCGCAAATTCTGGATGCCGACGGCATGCTTGCGACATGTATCCAGCACGAAATGGATCATCTCAATGGCATCTTGTTCATCGACCATCTGTCGCGCCTCAAACGCGACCGGATCATCCGGAAGCTGAAAAAAGACCAGCGACTCGCGCTGAGCGCCTGAACGCGCCGTCTGCGTCGATTTTAACCAA
>JBJXFO010000009.1:0-26321 GCA_046154725.1 Parvularculaceae bacterium
GACGCCAATGACGCGGCGCAATTTGCCGAGCTTGAAACCCTCGGTGAGCTGACGAAAATCGCCTGGAGCAAAGGCGTGCAGGTGATGATCGAAGGCCCCGGCCATGTGCCGATGCACAAGATCAAGATCAACATGGACAAACAACTGCGCGAATGCGGCGAGGCGCCGTTTTATACGCTGGGACCCTTAACGACCGACATCGCGCCCGGCTATGATCACATCACGAGCGGCATCGGCGCCGCCATGATCGGCTGGTTCGGCTGCGCGATGCTCTGCTATGTGACGCCCAAGGAGCATCTTGGCCTCCCCGACCGCGACGATGTGAAGACCGGCGTCATCACCTACAAGCTCGCCGCCCACGCCGCCGACCTCGCCAAGGGCCACCCGGCCGCGCAGCGGCGCGACGACGCGCTCTCCCGCGCGCGCTTCGAATTTCGCTGGGAGGACCAGTTCAACCTGTCGCTCGACCCCGAAACCGCGCGCGACTTTCACGACCAGACATTGCCCAAGGACGCGCACAAGACCGCGCATTTCTGCTCGATGTGCGGGCCCAAATTCTGCTCGATGAAGATCACGGCGGATGTGCGGGAATATGCGGAGGGGCTCTCCGACAACGAAAAGAAAGACCTCGAGCGCCTGTCGAAAGACGGCATGGCGGCGATGAGCGAGAAATATCGCGCGATGGGGGCGGAGATTTATCTTGAGGCGGATGCAGTGAAGCGGGCGAACGGGGCGCTGTAAGAACCGATGATTCCTTTACACCTTTGGGTGATGGCCAAATAGGTACGAATCAGGTCGAATGATTGAGAAATGAAATGGAATTTTTCTGTGGCGGATATAGAAGACGAAGCAAGCGACGTATTTGATCCGACGGATGACGAACCGCAACCCAGCAACGTGTTCTCAATCACAAGTTATGGCGCAGACTACCCGGTTGAAATCATACCAAAGAGAATAAAAACTAGTGATTGGTACGCGCCGACATTCCAAAGGAACTTTGTATGGTCGCAGAATCAATCTTCGAGATTTATTGAAAGTCTATTACTTGGACTTCCTGTTCCTGGTATTTTTCTTTTTAAAGAATCCGATACTGGAAAACATTTAATTATTGATGGGCAACAGAGAACCAAGACGATACAACTATTTTTGGATGAAGAAGACTTTGGCGATAGGCGCTTTAGGCTTACGAATGTCGCAGCACCGTTTATTGGTAAGTCTTTTAGCGAACTCGAGGATGCAGATCGTAGGCGACTGGAGGAATCAATAATTCATGCAACGATTTTTCAGCAAAAAAGCCCCGAGGAAGACATATCTAGCGTCTACGAGGTATTTGAGCGTATAAATACAGGCGGATCTAAGTTGTCTGCACAAGAAATAAGATCTTGCGTCAATCATGGCCCAATTGTTCAATTTCTCGAAGAATTGGCATCAACTGACGCTTGGCTAAGAGTCTTCCGCTCGCGCAGCAAGAGGCTAAAGGATCACGAGCTGATCTTGAGATTCTTCGCGTTCCGAGCGGGCGTTAAAAATTACTCCAGCCCAATGAAGAAATTTCTCGATAAATATATGAGGTCCGTTCGAAGCCCATCGAAGCAAGAACAGAAAAAAATGAAAACGGTCTTCGAGCAAACGCTTGAGTTTATTGTATCTGAAATCGGAGATAAGACTTTTCGTCCGGAACGCGCTTTCAACGCGGCGGTTTTTGATTGCGTGGCCGTCCAAACGTCGTTCCTTATTGAGGGCGTTCAGAAGCCCAAGAAATTCTCCTCCCGTTATGCTGCGTTGTTAGCGGACGAAGAGTTTTTGGCATTAACCTCTAGATCTACCGCCGACGATGAACGCGTGCAGGCCCGTTTCCGAAAGGCGTCAAAGATTCTTGCCTAGCATGCGAAAACAATCCCTCCGTAGTAGTCTCGCGGATCTCCGCGCTGTGATGCGCGAGGCGTCAGATTCCGAGGCTCGCACCCAATCAGTTGTCGCTCAATATGTTTGCGTTTCCGCAAATGGATACATTGAGGACTATATTCGAAATCGTGTGCTCGACAGACTAAGAAAACGATGTGATGAAAATATTTATCGCCTACTAACCGGCATTGTGAGCAAGTATTATAACTTCAAATCCGAAAAGATCATTGCAATTATTGAAGAATGTATTCCAGAAAACCATGTCAGGGCGAAAAAATTTCTAGAAGATATTGGAGAATTCCGAGAGGCAATAGGGTCGGTCGTTGGAAACAAGAATTCTGTCGGTCATAGCGGTTCGAGCACCGTAACAATTAGACGTGTTGATAAATGGCTTGATATAATCATTAACCATCTCGATAAATTTGATACAGCTTGTTTCGATTGAGTGTCCGTAATTTCTCTTCAACATTTCTTGCGTGGCCGCACCTCTAGCGCTGGCGATGGTCGATGCCGATTGAACGCTCATTGAGAACGGCGTTTAGCACGAGCTTGCGCTGTGTTTCCGCGGCAAAGGCCGACTGCAAAACGGTGCTAGAGCGTGCCCTCGCGGCGGACGGGCTCGACTTCGCAACACCCGCTTGCGGGGGAGCTGTCACGCGTCAGCGTGACTGAGGGGGACCGCCCTCGCCACGAACACTGGCGCGCGCCGAAAGGGCACCCCCCCTCAGTCGCCTTCGGCGACAGCTCCCCCGCAAGCGGGTGGAGCAAAGAAAGAGGCCCACCAGCTCCACAGCGCAGCGGCGGAGCGGAGTTTGGAGCAGCGATCCGATCAAAGATCGCTCAGCGCCTTCACTTCGATCGCCCCAAGCCCCAGCGACGCGACGCCCGCCTCAATCTTCGCGCGGTCGCCGACGATGACCCAGATGAGGCTTTCGGGGTGCACCACGTCAGACGCTGCGGCGCTGATGTCGCCGAGATTGAGGGCTTCATATTTTGCCTTCAAGGTCGCGGGATAATCCCACGGCCGGCCGAAGCGGTTTGAGCTGACGAGGCTGCCGAGCACGTCGCCGGAGGTTTCAAACGCGCCCGGCAGCGAGCGCGTGTTGTTGTCGATCGCACGTTTCAGTTCGACCGGCGTTGCCGGCCGCGTGCCCTTGAAGGCGTTCAGCTCCTTCAAGATCTCGGCGAGGGATTCCTTGGTCTTGTCGGTCTGCACCGGCGCGTAGACGAGATAGGGCCTTTGCCCTCGCGCATCCTGCAGGAATGTGTAGGCGCCGTAGGCCCAGCCCTTGTCTTCGCGCAGGTTCATGTTGACGCGCGCGGTAAACTGGCCGCCGAGGATGTCGTTCATCGCGTTGATCGCGATCGCGGTGTCGGCGCCGGAAGGCGGCGCGACGTGGCCGGCAAGGATCAGCGTTTGCGGCGAGCCGGGCTTGTCAACGAGGATGACGCGGCCTTTCGCGGGGCGCGCGACCGTTGCGATGTTCTTTGCCGGAATGTTGCCGCCAGTTGCACGCCAGTCGCCAAAGGCGCGCTCGAGGAGCGGCTTCATCTCCGCCATCGTCGCGTCGCCCGTCACGAAGATCGTCGCGTTATCGGGGCGCAGCCAGGTTTGCTGAAAGCGCGTAAGGTCGTCGCGCGTCAGCGACTTGATCGACGCGACCTCGCCTGAGCCGGTGAAGGGAATGCCGTAAGCGTGGCCCTCGCCATACATCACCGGCGGCAGGAGGCGCAGCGCAAGCTGCACGGGGTCGGCCTTTTCCTGTTCGATCTGCGCAAGCCAGCGCGCACGCAGTTTCTCAATCTCGCCACTATCAAACGCCGGATTGCGGATCACATCCGCCATAATGTCGAGCGAGGGAACGAGATTGTCTTTCAGCGCCGACAGCGTGACGCCTGTCATGTCGAGATTGGAGCCGACATTGAGCTGCGCGCCGAGGCCTTCAAGCTCCGACGCAATCGCCAGCGCCGTGCGCTTCTTTGTGCCTTCGTCGAGCATCGCGCCGGCAAAGGAGGCGGCGCCAAGTTTTGCGCCCGAAGCATCCGACGCGTAGCCCGCATCAAACTGCATCGCGATCGAGACGACCGGCACGGTGGGGCGATTGGCGAGGACAACCTTGACGCCGTTCTTAAGCGTCGCCTCCTCAATCGCCGGAAAGACGAGATCGGGCGAGGTTGCAACGGTTGGCAGACCGGTCTTGCGATCGACGCCGGACGCGGCCGTCTTGTATTCCGGATAGGGAAGAACGCTGAGCTGGTAATAGCCGGCGGTCATCACCTCACGCGCGGCGGCGAGCACTTCGGCAGGCGTCGCCGCGCGCAGCCATTTAAGCTGCTTCAAAATGAAATCCGGATCGTCCGCATAAAGAGCGCCTTCGGCGAGCGCGGTCGCCTTGCCGCCAAAGCCGCCAACTTTTTCGAGGCCCCGAAGGACGCCAGCCTCGATCGAGGTTTTCGAGCGCTTGAGTTCGGCGGCCGTCGGGCCTTTCGCGAGAAAGTCGGCGACAACCTTTTCCATCTCCGCTTCGGCTTTTGCGGGGTCGGTTTCCTTCTTCGGATCGACCGTCACCGACCAGAAACTCAACAATTCCTGCTCTTGCAGGCTCGCCGTTGCCGACGTTGCAAGTTCAAGCTCATAGACAAGCCGCTGATACAGCCGTGAGGTCTTGCCGCCGCCCAGAACGTCAGCGGCGAGCGTCAGCAACACGGCGTCTTTTGTTGTGCGGCCGGGCGCGACCCAATTGCGGTCGATTTTGACCTGCGGAACGCGATCATACATGATCTCTTTTTTCGACACGGCGAGCTTTGGCGCATTCGACTTCGCGCGCGTGAGCGGCGGGCCCGCGTCGATGTCGCCGAAATATTTCTCGACCTTTTCGCGCGCAGTTTTCGTGTCGATGTCGCCCGCGATAACGAGAACGGCATTCGCCGCGCCGTAATAATCCTTGAACCAGGTCTTTACCGTGTCGAGATCGGCGGCGTTCAGATCTTCGAGCGAGCCGATCGTCGAATGGCTGTAGGGGTGGCCCTCGGGCAGCAATCCGGCGAGTACGGAATATTCCATCCGCCCATAGGGCTGGTTGTCGCCCTGGCGCTTTTCGTTCTGCACAACGCCGCGCTGCTCATCGAGCTTTTCCTGCGTGATCGCACCAAGGAGGTGACCCATGCGGTCCGATTCCATCCAGAGGACGCGGTCGAGCGCCGGCGTCGGAACGGTCTGGAAATAATTTGTCCGGTCGAACCACGTCGTGCCATTCAAATCGGTGCCGCCGACTTCCTCCAGCGGCAAGAACCACTCGCCGTCATAGTTCTCGGTGCCGTTGAACATCAGATGCTCGAAAAGATGCGCAAACCCTGTGCGCCCCTCCGGCTCGTCCTTTGACCCGACATGGTACCAGATCGACACGGCAACAATCGGCGCCTTGCGGTCTTCGTGAACCACAACGCGCAAGCCGTTATCAAGCGTGAACGCCTCATAGGGCAGCTTGATATCGGCGGCGGAGAGGCTGAGCGGCGCAAGCGCAAGCGCAGCCGTGGCGGCGGCAAAAGTCAGTCTGGTCATGAAAGCCCCGGAGTTTGAACGCGTGCATTGATCATTGCCGACGACCCTAAGGAACAGGTGAACAGCGTCAAGCTTTGGGAAACGGCTTGGCGCGGCTTGCAATCCGTTGGGCGAAAAAACCCTACTTCGGCGCCCGCTTCGCCAAAATCCTCTGCAAGGTCCGCCGGTGCATGCCGAGCCGCCTTGCCGTCTCCGACACATTGTGCGCGCACAATTCGTAAACCCGCTGGATATGCTCCCAGCGGACGCGGTCGGCGGACATCGGGTTTTCTGGGGGCTCTGGCCGCGTGCCGCCGCGCGCCAGCAATGCTTTTTCGACGTCGTCGGCGTCTGCTGGCTTTGAGAGATAATCGATCGCGCCGGCTTTGACGGCGGCAACTGCGGTCGCGATATTGCCATAGCCGGTCAGCATCACAACGCGGCAGTCCTCGCGAATGTCGTGGATGGCGTTGACGACTTCGATGCCGTCGCCGTCTTCGAGCCGCAGATCGACGACCGCGAAGGCGGGCGGCGTTTCCTTGGCGAGGCGGATTGCGTCTTTGACGCCGGCCGCCATGTTCGGGCTGAAGCCGCGCTTTTCCATCGCGCGCGCCAATCGCGTGCGGAACGCCTCGTCATCGTCAACGATGAGGAGGCTGGCGTCGGCGGGGAGGTCGGCGGCGATGTGCGCTTCTTCGATCATGGCTTGGCCCTGATTTGTGACACTCTTGATACGCGCGTTCTGCGCCGTCCGATCGCTCGCGGCAACCAGCCGCGACGGTTCAGCGCGCCTCAACCGCCGCTCTTGGCCAGCGGACCGCAACCCAGGCGCCGGCTTCGCCAGACTCGCCTGGCCAAAGCCGGTTGTCGAAGACGATGTCGGCGCCGGTGCGCTCCAGCAGGGTTTTGGCGATGAAAAAGCCAAGGCCGAGCCCCCCGCTTCGCGACGGGCCCCCGCGCGGGCGGCTGCGCGCGCCGAGATAGGGCTCGCCGAGGCGCCCGAGGATGTCGGGCGCAAAACCCCGACCGTCATCGTGAACCTCGATTTCGATGTCGGTCTTTGACCAGTCAGCGGACACGAGCACTTTGGAGCGGCCATAAGCGACCGCATTCTCGATAATATTACGGAGGCCGTAGACGATTTCCGGGCGGCGGCGCAGCACGGGCGGCTCCACATCGGCGCCGCCTTTCATCTCGAAGATTACGGCGGGGCCCGTACGCGCGTCGAGGAAGGGGGACGCGGCCTCCTTCAGCAGGAGATCAAGGCCGATGCGATCCATCATCGCGTCGCTCTCGGCGCCGCGATTAGAGAGGCGCCCGAGGATCTCGCGGCAGCGCTGCGCCTGCTCGACGAGGAGGCGGGCGTCATCTTCGAGCAGGCCTTCGCCTTTCAGTTCATTCGCCATCTCCTTGGCAGTCAGCTGGATGGTCGCGAGCGGCGTTCCAAGCTCATGCGCGGCGGCGGCGGCGAGCCCGCCGAGCGCGGCGAGGCGCTCCTCGCGCGCCAGCACCAGTTGCGAGGCGGCCAGCGCACTGCGCATTTGCGCGGCCTCGGCGGCGATGCGGTGCGAATAGGCGGCAAAAAACGCAACCGCAAACGACAGCGCAACCCAGGCGCCGGCGTTAATCAGCGGCGGAAAGACCAGCAACTCGCCGCTGGTCCACGGGAGAGGCAGGTGCGCGATCGCCAGAACGCCGACACCCGCCAGTGCGAGCGCGCCGATCAGGGTCGTCTGACGCGCCGGCAAGACGCTGGCCGCAATCGTCACGGGCGCCAGGATCAGGACCGCAAACGGATTCTGCAAGCCGCCGGTCAGAAACAGCATCACGCACAATTGCACGATGTCGAAGGCGGTATAGGCCGTCGCCTCAGTATCGGTCAGGAAGCGCTGCGACGAAAAGCGCAAAGCGGCAAAGATATTGAGCCAGACGCTGGCGGCAATGGCGCCGAGGCAAAGGCCAAGCTCAACCGGAAAGCCGAACACGAAATGCACGAACAGGATCGCGGAGAGCTGCCCGGCAACCGCGAGCCAGCGCAGCGTTGTCAGCGTGCGGATGCGGATCGGGCCGCGCAGAGCTTGCGCCGCGATTTCACTGTCGGTGACGGACGTCAGCACAGGGTTAGCATTGAGTCAGCATGCGAGCGGGCGACGACTTGTCTCTGGTCATACCGTTACGGCGCCAGTATCAGCGAACGTAGGGGCGCACGCGTGAAAAAGGAAATCGCCATGACCGCCTTAAAGGCCCGCGCGGCTCTCTTGTCTTGCGCCATACTGTCGCTCGGCGCATGCGGCGACGGCGCGCCGGGGGCCCGCACACCCTCGCCCGGCGTTATTGAGCTTTCCGAGCAGTTCTCCGCCGATTTTGCGCTGGTCGATCAAGACGGCAAAGTAATGCGCGACGAGGATTTGAACGGGCGCGCGGCGATCGTCTATTTCGGCTTTGCCTCCTGCCCCGACGTTTGCCCCCTCGCGCTGGGGCGTCTCAGCGCGGCGCTCAACGAACTGACGCCGGCCGAGCTTGAACGGCTGGAGCCCCTGTTCATCACCGTCGACCCCGACCGCGACACAGTCGACGCCCTGAAGCGCTATCTTGCCTTCGACACGCGCATAACCGGGTTGACCGGCGACCGCGTCGCAGTCGAGGCGGCAAAGGCCGGGTTCAAGGTGTTTGCCGAACCGGAGCCTGTGGAAGATTCAAAGCTCGGCTACACGATGCAGCATTCCAGCCTGTTTTATCTCGTCGAGCCGGACGGCGCGTTGCGCTATGCGCTCGAAGACACGCTGGACCCGGCAGCGCTCGCGGCTGAGATACGCAAGGCGCTGAAGCGAAAACGCTGATCGGGGCGGCTGTTTTCGGACGATTTTGATGAAAATTGGCCGCGCTTTGGTCCCGTGGCGGTAATATTGCAGGTGCGTAATACGGCTTGCGTGTGGCTCCGACCCTGTGTCAAACTGGCGTGACAAAAGGGCGGCGCTCTCAAGAGCGCGCCTTTCCGGTGCGGGGGATGCGGCCGCCGGTTGTTGATGTGTAGGAGTACCCTCGGGGGCGCATGCTTTATTCAGCTTATGAACTTGGGTACGCGGCGATGGCGCCGGCGCGGCTCGCCGCCGGCTTTGGCGCGCGGTTCTGGCGCTCGTCTTATAATCCGATGGCCGACACCTGGCTCGCGCGCACCTCGGCCGCAGCGATGGATGTCTTCGAGAACGCGACGCGCCGCTACCCGAAGCCCCAGTGGACGCTGAACGAGACGACTGTGAACGGCGCCAGCGTGACCGTGACGCTCGAGGTCGCTCTAGAGAAAAGCTTCGGCAATCTTTTGCATTTCCGCCGCGACGATATCGCTCTCAGAAAAGCGCGCGGACGCGCCGTCAACGATCCGGCGGTTCTGATCGTCGCGCCGCTGTCGGGGCATTTTGCTACATTGCTGCGCGGCACGGTCGAGGCGATGCTGCCCGATCACGACGTCTACATCACCGACTGGGCGAATGCGCGCACCGTGCCGATCACGGAAGGCCGGTTCGATCTCAACGATTACATCGACTATCTGATTGATTTCCTGCGCCTTATCGGACCTGGCGCGCATGCGATGGCGGTCTGTCAGCCGGGGCCGGCGTTGCTCGCCGCCGCCGCGATCATGGCCGAGGACGAGGATCCCTGCCGGCCCGCGACGATGACGATTATGGGCAGCCCGATTGACGCGCGCCGCTCGCCGACCGTGCCGAACGTGCTGGCGCAGCAGCGCCCTTTCGCCTGGTTTGAACGCAACATGATTTACACAACGCCACCGCCCTATCCGGGCGCCATGCGGCGCGTGTATCCGGGGTTTGTGCAGCTCTATTCGTTCCTGTCGATGAACCACGACCGGCACGTCAATGCGCATTACGACTATTTCGCCAACCTTGTCGCCGGCGACGGCGACAGCGCCGACAAGCACCGCGCCTTTTATGACGAATATCTGTCGGTTCTTGACCTGACCGAGGAATTTTACCTGCAGACAATCCGCGAGGTGTTTCAGGAATTCACGCTCGCGGACGGCAAGTTCATGCATCGCGGCCGGCTCGTGCGGCCCGAAGCGATCGTCGATATCGGGCTCCTCACGGTCGAGGGAGAGAACGACGACATCTCCGGCATTGGCCAGACGCAAGCCGCCCACGACCTCTGCGCCAACCTGCCCGGCGCCTTGAAGTCTGACTATATCCAGCCGGGCGTCGGTCATTACGGCGTCTTCAACGGCAGCCGCTGGCGCACCGAGATCCAGCCGCGCGTCGCCAAATTCATGCGCGCGCATCCGCGCCTCGGCCTGAAGCAGGCGGCGGAGTAACGTCGCTGCGATGAGGCTTTGCGAGTCTGACGGCGCTTGTTATGCTGTAGGTATAAGGGGCGATTGACGCCTCCGCCGGCGTCGAGGTATTCCGTGCAAAGACTGATTGTGTTGGCCGCAGCGCTCGCCGCGACCCCGGCTCTCGCGCAGGAGACGGCCGGACGCGAAATCGGCCCCTATCTGCGCGGCGGCGCAGGAATTGCATTCGGCGACCGTCTCGATCAGAATTTTACTTACAGCCCGGTCTTTCAGCCGATCGTCGCGCCGCCAACAGCAAAATCGACCGAGCTTGGCGACGGGCTCGCCTTGTCTGCGGCAATCGGGTTCCAATATGCGCGCACGCGCACCGAGATTGAGTACCGCCGGTTCGACGCATCTGCCGAATCGGTTGCGCTGACGGGCGGCGCTATTGCGTCAACGACAGCGGACGCGGGCGACGTGACCGCGCAAGCAATCATGTCGAACGTCTATTTTGACCTCGTCAACTCGTCCCGGTTCACACCCTATATCGGCGTCGGCGTCGGCGGGGCGCGCGTTGAGAACGAGCTTGGCGAGCGCGACGCGGCGTTTGCCTATCAGGGCCGTGCCGGCGTTGAGGCTGCGCTGACGAAGTCTCTTTCCGTTGGCATTGAGTATTCCTATTTCCGCACGCTCGATATCGTTTACGGGCCGGAAGACTTCGACACGTCGATCCCCGCGACGCCGGCCTTCAGCCCGGAGTTTCAGCGGCTCGACGGCGATGCGTTCACGTCGTCATCGGTGATGGCGACGGTTCGATTGCAGTTTTAGAGCGCCCTCGCGATCGGCATTTCCTTCTCTTACGGAAACGCTCTATAGAGCGCGCGATTTTTGGCGCCTGAATAAGCTGGCGCCTGTACAAGGAGACCTCCATGGCCCGCACGAAGATCGCGCTCATCGGTTCCGGCATGATCGGCGGCACGCTCGCCCACATCGCTGCGCAAAAAGAGCTTGGCGATATCGTGTTGTTCGACGTTGCCGACGGCTTGCCGCAGGGCAAGGCGCTCGACATCGCGCAGTCGGCGCCCGTTGACGCCTACGGCTCGAAGCTGAAGGGGACGCAGGACTACAAGGATATCGCTGGCGCCGATGTCTGCATCGTCACGGCCGGCATCGCGAGAAAGCCCGGCATGAGCCGCGACGATCTTCTCGGCATCAACTTGAAAGTGATGAAGGCGGTCAGCGACGGCATTCGTCAGCATGCGCCGGATGCCTTTGTCATCTGCGTCACCAATCCGCTCGACGCGATGGTGTGGGCGCTGCAGAAATTCTCAGGCTTGCCGGCGAAAAAAGTGGTCGGCATGGCAGGTATTCTTGATTCAGCGCGCTTTCGCCTGTTCCTCGCGGAAGAGTTTAACGTCGCGGTCGATAGCGTCACCGCGTTCGTGCTTGGCGGCCATGGCGATACGATGGTTCCCCTGGTGCGCTATTCGACCGTCGCCGGCATCCCGCTTCCCGATCTGATCAAGATGGGCTGGACCAGTCAGGAAAAGATTGATTCAATTGTTGACCGCACGCGCAAGGGCGGCGGCGAGATTGTCGCGCTGCTGAAGACGGGCTCGGCCTATTACGCGCCGGCCGCCTCCGCGATCCAGATGGCCGAGGCTTACCTGAAGAACAAGCGCATGGTTGTTCCGTGTGCGGCGCACCTGACCGGCCAGTACGGCGTCAAGGACACCTATGTCGGCGTCCCCATCGTTCTCGGCGAGAACGGCGTTGAAAAGATTGTAGAGGTCGCGTTCGCAGGAGACGAAAAAGCGATGTTCGACAACTCGGTTGCGGCGGTTCACGAACTGATGGCCGCCTGCATCAAGCTGGATCCGAGCCTCGGTTAGGGCCGCCGTTGGATTTCATGAATTAAACCGCCGCGCGCGCAAAGGCCGGCTGAAGCTCTGCGTCCTCGACCTTTTTCAGCCGCGCCTGTTCGGCCGCTTGCGCGGCGGCTTCTTTGGCGATGATGTGGCGGAAGGCGCGCCGGCTTGCCGGCCAGCCGGCCAGAAGGCGTTGCGCCAGCGCCGACCCCGTATGCGCAGAATGCAACTCTATCAGTGTGCGGAGTTCTTGCTGCGCGGCGGCGTCCGGCGCGCCGGTCAGGATCGTGTCCGGATTGGCGAAGCGATCGAACGCGCCGTCGGGATCGTAGACGAAAGCTTCGCCGCCCGTCATGCCGGCGCCAAAATTGACCCCGACCGTGCCAAGAATGACAACCATTCCGCCGGTCATATATTCGCAGCCGTTCGACGAGCACCCCTCAATCACCGCCGTTGCGCCAGAGTTCCTGACCGCAAAGCGCCCGCCTGCGCGGCCCGCCGCGAAGAGCGCGCCCGATGTCGCGCCGTAGAGGCACGTGTTGCCGATGATCGAATGACCCTCCGCCGCGTTCCCGGAGGCGGGGCGCACGACGATCGTCGCGCCCGACAGCCCCTTGCCGACATAGTCGTTGGCGTCGCCATCGACGACGATCTTGAGCCCTCGCACCGAAAACGCGCCGAGCGACTGACCCGCCGAGCCCTTGAGGCGCAATTCCAGATGATCTTCGTCGAGACGCCGCTCCGGCAGAGTGCGCACCATCTCCGACGACAGCGCCGCGCCGATCGTGCGGTCGGTATTGCTGATCGCCGCGTCGATACGCATCCGTACGCCGTGCTCGAAGAACGGGTTCAGCGATGGCCGGATACGCTGATCGAGCGTCGGTTCGACGGCAATGCGGCCCTGCCGCGGCGATCGCGGCGGGCTCGCATCCGGATCGAGCCGTACAAGGATTGGATTGAGGTCGAGATCGTCAAGGTCGGCCGAGCCGCGCGACACCTGATCGAGAAGATCCGTGCGGCCGATGATCTCCTCGAGGGAGTGCGCGCCAAGCCGCGCCAGATGGCGCCGCACGTCCCCGGCCAGAAAATTCATCAGTGCAAAGACATGGTCGGCGCTGCCGGTAAAGCGCTGGCGCAGCTTGTCGTCCTGCGTGCAGATGCCGACGGGGCAAGTGTTCGAATGACACTGCCTGACCATCAGACAGCCGAGCGCGACGAGTGAAATCGTGCCGACGCCGTATTCTTCCGCGCCGAGCATTGCCGCGATGACAACGTCGCGGCCTGTGCGGATGCCGCCGTCCGTTCGCAAGGTCACTGAGCCTCGCAAATCGTTCAGCGTCAGCACTTGATGAGCCTCGGCAAGGCCCAATTCCCACGGAGAGCCAGCGAATTTGATCGACGTCAGCGGGCTTGCGCCGGTGCCGCCAACATGACCGGAAATAAGGATGACGTCGGCCTTCGCCTTGGCGACGCCGGCGGCAATTGCGCCGATGCCGCCGGCAGAGACGAGCTTCACGCAGACGCGCGCAACCGGATTGATCTGCTTCAGATCGTAAATGAGCTGTGCGAGGTCTTCGATTGAATAGATGTCGTGATGCGGCGGCGGCGAGATCAGCGTGACGCCCGGTGTCGCGTGACGCATTTTTGCAATGAACGCGGTGACTTTAAAGCCCGGCAATTGGCCGCCCTCGCCGGGCTTGGCGCCTTGCGCGACCTTGATTTCGATCTCCGTACACTGATTGAGATACTCCGCCGTTACGCCAAATCGCCCGGAGGCAACCTGTTTGACGGTGGAATTGGCGTCGTCGCCATTGGGCAGGCGCCGATAGCGCGCAGGGTCTTCCCCGCCCTCGCCCGAGACGGACTTTGCGCCAAGCCGGTTCATCGCGACGTTGAGCGCGCCATGCGCCTCCGGCGACAGCGCGCCAAGCGACATGCCCGGCGTCAAGAACCGCCGCGCGATTGCGGCTGCGGGTTCGACCTCGTCAAGACCGAGCGCCGCCCCTAGCGCTTGCGGCTCCAGCAAGTCGCGCACCTGCGCCGGCGCCTGCCCGTCGAGCGCGGCCGCGTAGCGGTCAAATGCGGCGCCGTCGTTTTCCCGCACGGCCTTGTGAAGGTCGGCGACAAGGCGCGCCTCGAGGATATGGCGCTCGCCGCGCGTGCGCTGGCGATAAAATCCGCCGACCGGCAGCACGGGCGCTTCGCCAGCCCACGCGCGCGCATGCAGGTTGCCTGCGCGCGCTTCGATACCGGCAAGCCCGATGCCGGAGATGCGGCTTGTCATGCCCGGAAAGAATTCATCGACCAGCGCGCGCGAGAGGCCAAGCGCTTCGAAATTGCATCCGCCCCGGTAGGACGAGATGACGGAAATGCCCATCTTGGAGATAATCTTGAGCAGCCCCGCTTCCAGTGCGCTCTTGTAGTTGAACGCCGCCTGACCAAGCCGCAGATCGCCATACTGTCCCGCCGCTTGCGCTTCGGCAATCGAGTCGAAGGCGAGATACGGGCTCACCGCCGTTGCGCCTACGCCGACGAGAACAGCAGCGTAATGCGCATCCATACATTCGGCCGAGCGCACGATGATCGAGCAATAGCTGCGCCGCCCGATATCGGTCAGGTGCGTGTGAACGCCCCCGGCCGCGAGAACCATCGGCACGGGCACGCGGGCGCAGTCCTGACGCTCATCGGTCAGGATGACAATGCCGGCGCCGTCGGCAAGCGCTGCCGCCGCCTCCGCGCGGATGCGGTCAAGCGCCATCCGCAGCGAGGCGCCGTCGCCTTTCGCGTCGTTAGCGTCATAAAGGCAGTCGATCTCGACGATCTTCTGGTCGAGGAGCGCGCGCAGGCGCACATACATGCCGTTTGTCAGAATGGGGCTCTGCAACACGAACACATCCGTCTGCGTCTTGTCGGACGCGAGGATATTGCCGAGGTTCTTGAACCTTGTTGTGAGGCTCATCACGCCTGCTTCACGCAAGGGGTCAATCGGCGGATTGGTGACCTGGCTGAAGCTCTGGCGGAAATAATGCGAAAGCGGACGATAGTGGTCCGAGAGCACCGCAATCGGCGCGTCATCGCCCATCGAGCCGAGCGCTTCCTTGGCTGTCGCCGCCATGGGTTTTAGCACGAGTTCGAGGTCTTCAAGGCTGTAGCCCGCAGCCGCCTGGCGCCGCATCAGCGCATCGGGTGCAAAAAGCCGGTCTTCAGGCCCGGGGCCGATTTCAGGCTCCAGTTCGACCATCGCCTCCAGCCAGTCGCGATAGGGGTGCTTGGCGGCCAGCGCGTCGAGAATTTCCGTCTGCTCATAAAAACGGCATTCCTCCGTATCAAGAACAATCATGCGCCCGGGCTCGAGCGCGCCGCGGCGGACAACATCGCGCCCTTCCAGCGGGCACATGCCGGTCTCCGAGCCGACCGCGAGAACGCCGTCCGCCGTCAGCGCATAGCGAAGCGGGCGAAGGCCATTGCGATCGACGCCGGCGAGCAGCCAGCGGCCGTCGAACGCGCAAATGGCCGCCGGCCCGTCCCACGGCTCCATGACCGCGTTGCAATAGGCATAAAGCGCGCGCCAGTCTTCTTTCATCGTTGCGCCCTGCTTTTCCCAGGCCTCGGGGATCAGCAGCGATTTCGCCATGGGGCCTGAACGCCCGGCGCGCACCAGAAGTTCAAACGCCTGATCGAGCGCCGCCGAATCCGACGAGCCCGGCTGGATGACAGGCTTGACCGATGCCTGGTCGTCGCCAAACGCCGCAGACGCCATGCGGATTTCATGGCTCTTCATCCAGTTGATGTTGCCCTTCAGCGTATTGATCTCGCCATTATGGGCGAGCATCCGGAACGGCTGGGCGAGGCGCCATTCGGGAAAGGTGTTGGTTGAATAGCGCTGGTGAAAGATCGCAATCGACGAGACGAAGTCCGGGTCGCGCAGATCGACGTAGAACCGGTCGATTTCTTCGGCGAGGAACATGCCCTTGTAGATGATTGAGCGCGCCGACAGCGAGCAGATGTAGAAGTCCTGGTGGCTGGCCTCGCGCGCGCGCTTTTCAATCCGCCTACGGATCAGATAGAGCGCGCGCTCCAGCGCGTCGGTGGAGCGGTTCTGGAGGTCGCAAAACAGGATCTGCTCGATTTCCGGGCGCACGAGCGCTGCACGCGCGCCAAGACGCGAGGGGTCGACCGGCGCCTGGCGCCAGCCGTAGACGTTGAAGCCGCCCTTGATGATCTCGGTCTCGACGATCATCCGGCAGGCGTCCTGACCCGCGAGATTGGTCCGTGGCAGGAAGATCATTCCGGCGCAAAGATCGGTGCTCAGAAGCGTGCGCCCCATGCGCGCGACATAGGCGCGGAACAGCTCTTGCGGGATGGAAACGAGCAGCCCCGCGCCGTCGCCGGTCTTGCCGTCGGCGGCAACCGCGCCGCGGTGCCAGACGGCCTTCAGCGCGGCGAGCGCCATCTCGACAATGTCACGGCGGGCAACGCCGTCAATCGCGGCAACAAGGCCGACGCCGCATGCGTCGCGCTCGGACGCTGGATCATACGCCGCGGCCTCGATGAGGGCGCGGCGGCGGCGCTGATAGGTTTCGATGGGATCGGAGATGACCACGGCCTGCCTATTCCGCGGCAATGAGCGCTGGCGCGGGAGCGCGGAGTTTGTCTGCGATCTCGTGGGCGGCCTCGCGCCCGTCGCGGATCGCCCAGACGACGAGCGAGGCGCCGCGCACGATATCGCCGGCGGCATAGACGCGTGGGAGCGCAGTCTCCAGCGAGCCGGGGCGGACGCGAAGCGTGCCGCGGCCTGTGACCTTCAGCGCGGGTTCGCCGAACGCTGCGGGCAAATCCTCCGGATCAAAACCAAGCGCCTTGATGACGAGGTCGGCGGGAAGGCGGAACGCCGATCCGGGCGTTGCCTCGATGCTCGCACGCCCCGATGCGTCGCGCGCGCCAAGGCGCATGCGCACCGCCTCGACGCCCGCGACAGCGCCGCTCTCAAAAATGAGGTTGGCGGGCGCCGCGAGCCATTCAAACACAACGCCTTCTTCCTCCGCATGCGTTGTTTCGCGAAGGGAGCCCGGCATGTTGGCGCGGTCGCGGCGATAGAGACAGGTGACGCTTGCCGCCCCTTGGCGCACCGCCGTTCTGACGCAATCCATCGCCGTGTCGCCGCCGCCAATAACGACGACGCGCCTGCCCGCAGCATCAAGACCTGCGGCATTAGCCGGCGCCTCGCCAAAGCCGCGCCGGTTGGACGCGGTCAGAAAATCGAGCGCCGCGACGACGCCGGCGCCGTCTTCGCCGCTGAGATCGAGTGCGCGCGGCTTGTAGGCGCCGGTCGCAATCAGGACGGCGTCATGCCGCGCGCGCAGCGACGCAAAACTGATCTCGCGGCCAATCTCGACGCCAAGGCGAAAGACGACGCCCGCCGCTTCAAGCCGCGCAATCCGGCGCGCAACGGCGCTTTTTTCCAGTTTGAAATTCGGAATGCCGTAGACGAGAAGGCCGCCGGCCCTGTCATAGCGATCATAGATCGTCACCGCGACGCCGGCCTTGATGAATTCTTCCGCAGCCGCAAGGCCCGCCGGGCCAGCGCCGATCACGCCAACGCTGCGCCCAGTCACCCGCCCGGCGCGGATCGGCTCAACCCAGCCCTCGCGCCATGCCGTTTCGGTAATATGCTGTTCGATCGCGCCGATCGTCACTGCTCCGTGTCTGGATTGTTCGATGACGCACGCGCCTTCGCACAAGCGGTCTTGCGGACAGATGCGGCCACAAATCTCGGGCATCGAATTCGTCGCCGACGAGAGCGCGTAAGCTTCCTTCATTCGCCCTTCCGAAGCGAGACGCAGCCAATCCGGAATATCGTTCGTTAGCGGACAATGGGTCTGGCAAAACGGAATGCCGCACTGGCTGCAGCGAGAGGCTTGCGCGCCTGCCTCCCCTGCCGGAAAGCCAGCATAGATCTCGCCGAAATGTGCGCGGCGCGAAGCGGGGTCGCGCTTTGGCGGCGACTTTCGATCGAGGTCGGTAAACTTCAGCATCACGCTTTTTTGTCTCCGGCGCCAAAGACGGCAAAGCCCCGGATCGCTCGCCAGCTTCCGGTTCCGCCCCTAATCATAGGAAGAGAGGCTAGGGTCTCCCGCGCAGACGGGGCAAGGCTTATTTGCTGCAAACGCGAAGAATTTTTCACTATTTTAGACTTTTCTGCCATATTTTATATGCTCTACGCCGTTTTCGGGCGCATGCGGGTCTTTTCTGAGCGCCATCGGTCAGGCCCGATTGGCGCTGCAAAATCAACGGTTTACCGCTTCTGACCCGGGGCCGGGTCGCGCCCCGACGGCCGCGATTGCCGTCATCCGTCTTCATACAGAGCATTTCGCCCCGGAGAAAATGTGTGTTGACGTGCAAAAAAATTTACGGCTAGAAGAATTCCAAGCTCATCAAGACCAGCTGAGGGACAGGCCCTTAGACGCTGGGGCAACCGCCGGATTGCGCGACCCGCATTCTGGAAAGGTGCCAAATCCTTCGAGGCGAAAGCTTCGAGAGATGAGTCGGACGAAGAGGGCATGACGCGCTCGTCTCCGATTGGGTCTCTGCCGGATTTCCTGGTGCGCCGAGGACGAGAGCAGAGGCAAACCCATGTCTGTCGCACTGGATGTCGTTTTTTTCGAGCCCGCCCCGATCGCTGAACGCCGCGCGGAGAAGTTCTGCGACATCACGGTGCTTTTGCCCCCCGGCTTCACGCTCCAGTCAGGCGAGATCTTGTCGCGCCCTGAAGTCGCACTGCGAATCCATGGCGAGGAGGATGCGCCCGCGATCCTCGTTTCCGGCGGCATATCGTCCGGGCGCAGTGTCGCCGATGCCGGCAACGAGCGCGGATGGTGGCGCGATGTCGTCAGCGCCGGCGGCGCGATCGACCTTGCGCGGTTCCGGGTGATCGGCGCCGATTTCCTGCCCAATCCGGGCGAAACGGCGCGGACAATTTCGACCGGCGATCAGGCGCGCGCGCTCGCTTTTGCGCTCGACGCGATTGGCGTTGCGCGCCTTCACGCGTTTGTCGGCGCGTCCTATGGCGGCATGCTGGGCCTCGCCTTCGCCGAGGCATTTCCAACGCGCCTCGACAAGCTCTGCGTCATCTCGGCGGCCGATCGTCCTCATCCTTCCGCAACGGCGTTGCGCGGCATCCAGCGGCGCATCATCGACCTTGCAACACGCGCCGGCAACGCGGCCGAGGGCCTGTCGCTCGCGCGGCAGCTGGCGATGACAACCTATCGCACGCCGGAGGAATTCGCGGCGCGGTTCGCGCACCGGCCGGGCGGTGCGGCGGGCGACCCTTACGCGGTGTGCGAGTATCTTATCGCGCGCGGCGACGCCTATCAGATGGTGCCCGAGCGCTATGTCACGCTGTCCGATTCGATCGACCGCCATGCGGTCAACGCCTGCGCGATCGCGACGCCCGCCCTGTTTGTTGCTGTCGACAGCGACCGTCTTGTGCCGAGCGAGCACATCCGCCTGCTCGCTGCGAAAGCCGCGCACGCGGATTATGTCGAGATCGCCTCGCTCTACGGTCACGACGCGTTCCTGAAGGAGCCCGGCGTCATCGGCCCCATCATCCGCTCTTTCATCGAGGAATGCTGACAAATGTCCCAATCCCTTCAGCCGCAAACGCTCGCCGCTTGCGCCGGTGTCGCCAGCGACCGCGCCTACAACGCCGTTTGCCCGCCGCTGCATCTGTCCGCGACGTATGCCTGGCGCGATCCGGCGGAAAAGCCGGCCTATGACTATTCGCGTTCCGGCAATCCGACACGGTCAGAGCTTGAGCGCGCCCTTGAGGCGCTGGAAGGCGCCGGGCGCGGCGTCATCACTGCGACCGGCATGGCGGCCGTCGATCTCGTTCTCAATCTCGTCAATCCGGGCGATCTCGTTCTCGCGCCGCATGATTGTTACGGCGGCACGTTCCGTCTTCTGTCGGCGCGCGCCCGGCGCGGGCATTTCGAAATTGCCTTCGTCAACCAGACCGACACGGCTGCGCTTGCCGCAGCGCTTGCCCGCAAGCCAAAACTCGTACTCATCGAAACGCCGAGCAATCCGCTTTTAAGGATCACCGACATTGCCGCAACGGCCGCGCTGGCAAGGGCCGCCGGCGCGATTGTCGTCGCGGACAACACGTTCCTGTCGCCCGCGCTGCAGCAGCCGCTGGCGCTCGGGTGCGACATCGTCCTCCACTCGACGACAAAATATATCAACGGCCACAGCGATGTTGTCGGCGGCGCCGTGCTCGCGCGCGACAAGGCGCTGGGCGACGAGCTTGCCTGGTGGGCCAATTGCACGGGCGTTACCGGCGCGCCATTCGACAGTTTCCTCACCTTGCGCGGGCTTCGCACGCTCTTTACACGGATCGAACGCCAGCAGGAGACGGCGGGGGACATCGTCGCCGCGCTCAGCGCCGATGACCGCATCGCGCGCGTTTATTATCCGGGGCTAACCTCGCATCCGGGGCACGACATTGCGCGGCGCCAGCAAAGGGGTTTTGGCGCGATGCTGAGCGTCGAGTTCGCTGACGATATTGATGTCCTCTCTCTTTTGCGCGGCCTCTCGCTCTTCACCATCGCCGAATCGCTCGGCGGCTTTGAGAGCCTTGCCTGTACGCCGGCGACGATGACGCACGCCTCGATGACGCCGGAGGCACGCGCCCGCGCCGGCATATCCGATCGCCTCGTCCGCCTGTCGGTCGGACTTGAGCATCCCAAGGACCTTATCCGCGATCTCTTCACCGCGCTGGATGCGGTCAGGTTGCCGTCGCGCGCGCGCGTCGCGCCGTTCCGAAAACCGGAGGAAGCGCATGCGCGGTGAGCGTGAAGAGGCGGCAACCAACGCCATTGTTTTGAAATTCGGCTCATCGGTTCTGCGCGATGCGAGCGATCTCGCCGCTGTCGTTTCTGAGATCTACCGCCAGAGCCGAAGCGGCCGAAAGGTCGTCGCCGTTGTCTCGGCTTTTGCCGGCGAGACCGACGCGCTGATCGCGGAAGCCGCCAGCGCCGGCGGCGCGAAATCGCGCCACGCGCCGCGCATCATCGCGCTCGGTGAGGAGCGCAGCGCGGCCCTGCTCGCGATCGCCTGCGAGGGTGTCGGCCTTGACGCCCTGGTGCTCGATGCGCGCACGCTGTCGCTGACGGCTGGCGGCCCGGTCGACGACGCACATCCTGAAACCGTCAATGTCCCATTGCTGCAAAAGGCGCTCGGCAGCCGCGATGTCATCATCGTGCCGGGATTTGTCGCGCTTGGGCCAACCAGCGAACCCGTGCTGCTTGGCCGCGGCGGATCGGATCTGACGGCGGTCTTTCTCGCGAGCGCGTTGTCGCTCAGCGAAACAACGCTGATGAAAGACGTCGATGGCGTCTATGACCGGGACCCTAAGGGCGCCGAAGACGAGGCGCTACGGTTCACAAGCCTAGACTGGACGCGCGCGCGCGAGGTTGCGGGCAAGCTGTTGCAGCCAAAGGCGATCGACTTTGCGGCGTCGCACGGCGTTGCGATTAACGTCGTGCGCTTGAATGGGGCGGAAGGAACGCGCGTTTGCGCGACGGCTGCGCCGCCGGTCCGCGCGGCAAGCGCGCCGCTGTTGCGGGTTGCTGTCGCCGGCCTTGGCCAGATTGGCGAGGGCGCCGCGTTGCGTGTCGCGAGCGATGCGCAGGATTATCGCCTCTGCGCCGCGCTCGTGCGTGACGGCGCAAAGCGGCGGCTGAACGCCTTTTCAGGGGCGATCATCGCCGACCGGGTCGAGACGTTGCTGGCGACAAGGCCCGGTGTCATCGTTGAGGCGTTGCCCGACGGCAATGCGGGCAACGCTTTGATCCGGGCGGCTCTTGCCAAAGGGATCAGCATCGTCACCGCGAACAAGCAGGCAATCGCCGGCGACATGCCAGCGTTGACGGCATTGGCGCAGGCATCCGGCGCGCGATTTCTTTATTCGCCCTCTGTCGGCGGCGGCGCGCCGCTTGTCGAGACGGTTGCGCGCGCCGCGCTTGCCGGCCGCGTTCGCCGCATCGACGCAGTGCTAAACGGGACGGTTAATTTCATTCTGACATCGCTCGCGCACGGCGTGTCCTTCCCCGACGCTGTGCGGCGCGCGCAGCTTGCCGGCTTTGCCGAGCCGGATCCGTCTGCGGATCTTTCCGGCGCCGATGCGCGCGCCAAGATTGCGATTTTGTCCTTCGTCGCTTTCGGGCGCGAGATTGCGCTGGACGCAATCGAGGTGGAAGCGCTGACCGAGGAAAAGGCCGCCGCTTTTGCAGCATCCGGCGGCATTATCAAACAGATGGCAACGCTTGAAGAGAAAAACGGCGATCTCAGCGCGCGCGTGCGCTTTGCGCCAATGGACGATGACCCGCTGTTTCGCAGCGCGCTATGGGAGGCTAATGCGCTGCGCGCGAGCCTTGCCGACGGCCGCACCTATGAAACAAGCGGGCGCGGCGCTGGCCGAAAGCCGACGGTTGAATCGATCCTGGCCGACCTCGGCGACATCCGCCGCGCTGTCACGACGACGCCGGCGAGCGCTGGCGCCGTCGTGACGGCCTAAATCGAACTCTGAACTATTCTAGCGGATTTCGATTTCAAGCGCGGCCGGCGGGCCTTCTGCGCTTTCTTTCGCGCTCAGGCGGACTTTTGTTCCGCTTACGAAAGCGGCTGTCAGCAGGCTGAGCATTCCGGTGTGCCGCAGCGCGTTCGAATTGTCGATCACGTAGGAATAATGCGACTTGCCTTTTGCGAGGGAAAAAAGCGTCTGCACCGTGGCTGGGCCTTCGCCCTTCACGTTCAGGCCTTCGACCTTGCCCTCAAATATTAGAGGCGTTGCGGCAACGACCGGTGCTTTCACCGTTTTTTTTGCCGCTGTTTTCTTTTTCGCCATGGTTCGTTTTCCTTTTCCACACTGAATGTCTGCCGACCGCTCGCGCGGATCGACGCGCGTTGTCTATACGAGCGTGCGGCGATTGGCTAAGCGAATAATCGATGTCCGACCTAATAACCACTGCATCCGAAGCGCTTGCCAGCGCGCGCCGCCTTGTCGTCAAGGTCGGGTCGGCGATCCTTTGCGGCGACGGCCCCGGCGCGCGCGCCGGCTGGCTGGCAGCGCTTGCCGGCGACGTCGCCGGTTTGCGCAAGAGCGACCGCGAGGTTGTCGTCGTCACGTCAGGCGCGATCGCGCTGGGCCGCCGCCGCCTTCGCCTCGAGGGACCACTGCGGCTTGACGAAAAGCAGGCAGCGTCTGCGGCGGGACAAACCGCGCTCGTCGAAGCGTGGCAGCGCGCGTTTGTGGGGCACGACATTGCGGTCGCGCAAATCCTGTTGACGCTTGACGACACCGAAGACCGACGCCGTTACCTCAACGCGCGCGCGACGTTTGAAACTCTGCTGGAACTCGGCGCGCTGCCGCTCGTCAATGAGAACGACACGATCGCAACAGCCGAGATCCGCTATGGCGACAATGACCGCCTCGCCGCGCACACGGCGCAGATCGCTGGCGCCGACCTGCTGATCATTCTTTCCGACATCGATGGCGTCTACGACGCCGACCCGCGCCGGTTTGCCGGTGCGAAGCGCCTCGCGCTGATAGACCGCATTACGCCCGAAATCGAAGCGGCGGCCGGCGGTTCCAATGCCGGCGCCGGGGTTGGCTCGGGCGGCATGGCGTCGAAGATCGCCGCAGCGAGGATCGCGGGCAGCGCCGGCGCCGCAACAATTATTGCGCCGGGCACGGACGATCACCCGTTACGGCGCCTGCGCGAGGGCGGCCCCGCAACGCTGATTCTCGCGTCGACAACGCCTTTGAACGCCCGCCGCCAGTGGATTGGCGGCCGGCTGAAGCCGGAGGGAGAGATTTGCATCGACGCCGGCGCCGCTAGGGCGCTGACCGGCGGCGCGAGCCTGTTGCCGGCCGGCGTCGTCAGTCTCACCGGCGCATTCCAGCGCGGCGATGCGGTGCGTGTTGCCGGGCCAGGCGGAGCGATACTGGGACAGGGATTGTCCGCCTACAGCGCAACCGACCTGCAGAAGATTGCCGGCATGCGCTCCGATGACATCGAAAAAGTGCTCGGCTATCGCCGCCGCCCGGCGGTCATTGAGAAAGACGATCTGGTTTTGCGGCTGCCTCGCCATGAATGACATCCTTGATCGGGACATGGCGCGCATTGTCGCCGCAGCAAGACCGGCAGCCAAGGCGTTGAGCGAGGCGTCAGCGGGCGCGAAGAACGCGGCGTTACTTGCAGTTGCGGCATCACTTGAGAAGGCAGCGGCTGAAATTCTCCGTATCAACGGGCTGGAGGTTGCGGCGCTCGCGGATGCGGCGCCCGCTTTCATAGACCGGATGACGCTGACGCTCGCGCGCCTTGCGGATATGGCCTCCGGGATAAGGGCGGTTGCCGCGCTTGCCGATCCCGTCGGCCAGGTCATTGCCGAATGGTCCCGTCCGAACGGCCTTCAATTCCAGCGCGTGCGCGTGCCGATTGGCGTTATCGCCGTTATTTATGAGAGCCGGCCCAACGTGACGATCGACGCCGCTGCGATTGCGATCAAGGCTGGCAATGCCGTGATCTTGCGCGGCGGATCTGAATGTATACGGACGAATTCATGTCTCGCGCACGTCTTTCGCGAGGGACTTTCGTCAGCGGGCATTCCCGGTGACGCCGTTCAATTCGTTGAGACGCCGGACCGCGATGCGGTTGGCTATCTGCTTTCAGGGCTTAGCGGAGCGATAGACCTCGTTATTCCGCGCGGCGGCAAGTCCCTCGTCAAGCGCGTGCAGGAGGAGGCGCGCGTCGCTGTGCTTGGTCATCTCGACGGCGTTTGTCATGTGTATCTCGATCGCGACGCTGACCTTGCGAAAGCTGTCGCCGTAACGCTCAATTCAAAAATGCGGCGCACGGGCGTCTGCGGCGCGGCGGAGACGCTGCTCATCGACCGGCCGGCGCTGGCGCGGCTTTACCCACCTGTCGCGGACGCCTTGAAGAAGGCCGGATGCGCGCTCAAAGGCGATACGGCGATCCGGTTGCTGGACCCCGCCATCGAGCCCGCGTGCGACGACGATTGGTCTACGGAATATCTGGCGCCCATGCTGTCAATCGCCGCCGTCGATGGCGTCGAGGGCGCGATTGCGCACATCGCCCGCTATGGCACGGCGCACACCGAGACGATCGTTACCGAAAGCGAGGCGGCCGCCGGGCGGTTCCTTGCCCGTGTCGATAGCGCCATCGTCCTCCACAACGCCTCAACGCAATTCGCGGATGGCGCCGAGTTCGGCTTCGGCGCGGAAATCGGCATCGCGACAGGGCGCCTCCACGCGCGCGGGCCGGTTGGCGTTGAGGAATTGACGACGTTCAAGACGATCGTGCGCGGGAACGGGCAGGTCCGAGCATAAGTCGTTAACCAATCGAGGAAGTTTGCTCGATTGGCAGTATCTGCTAGCAATTGGTGCGCAATCGGGCGGTTTGCTAAATTAAATGTGCCTGACCGCTATTTTCCGCTTGTTTGACACAAAGGTCGTGGGCTATGGGGTTCGAGCGCCAACGGGCGTTGTAGAATACTTCGGGTCAAACTTCTGATGCTGCGCCTGACCGAGCAGAGCCTGTTGGAAGGAGCCGCCGTCGCTACGGCCGGTCCCTTCGCGCTCGCCAGTCTCGTCCTTCTTAGCCTCGTACTTCTTATTCGCACTCCCTCGGGAGCGGCGATGGAGCGGGCGCGCTAAAGACTTTACCGACACGCCCTCCACCGCACCGCTCCCAAAAGGGAGCGGTTTTTGTTTGTGCGCTGAATTTGGAATTGACATGACCTTAGTGCGACCCAAGCGGTCAGACGCCATTACCAAGGGACCTGCCCGGGCCCCGGCGCGCGCGATGCTGCGCGGCGCGGGATTGACCGACGCCGACCTCGAGAAGCCCTTGATCGCGGTCGTCAACACCTGGTCGACGGTGACGCCGTGCAATCTGCATCTTGCAACGCTTGCCGAGCCGGTGCGCGAAGGCGTGCGCGCTGGCGGGGGCGTGCCAATTGATTTCAACACGATCGTCGTCTCGGACGGCATCACCATGGGCGCCGACGGCATGCGCGCGTCGCTGATCTCGCGCGAAGTGATCGCCGATTCAATCGAGCTTGCCGTGCGCGGTCATTCGCTTGACGGCGCGATCATCATGGTCGGGTGCGACAAGACGATCCCGGCGGCGGCGATGGCGCTGGCGCGCCTCAACATCCCCGGCGTTGTCTTTTATGGCGGCACAATCATGCCGGGCCGCTGCGCGGAAAAGGACATTTCGATCCAAGACGTGTTCGAGGCCGTTGGGGCCCATGCGGCAGGGACAATCGACGACAGCCAACTCGACGCGATCGAGCGCGCCGCCTGCCCCGGCGCCGGCGCTTGCGGCGGGCAGTTCACGGCAAACACGATGGCGATGGCGCTAGCCTTTCTGGGGATTGCGCCCGTTGGCGCGGGCGACGTGCCCGCCGTCGCGCCGGAGAAAGCCAATGAAGCGCGACGCTGCGGAAGGCTTGCCGCTGAATTGACCGCACAAGGAACATCCGCGCGCAGCTTCATCACAGAGATATCGTTGCGCAATGCCGCGACGGCCGTCGTTGCGAGCGGCGGATCGACCAATGCGGTCCTGCATCTGACCGCCATCGCCGCGGAGGCGGGCGTTCCCTTTTCAATCGACCTCTTCGACCGGCTGTCGCGCGAGAC
>JBJXFO010000048.1:0-2921 GCA_046154725.1 Parvularculaceae bacterium
GGCATCGGGACGTCGACGCTGATGATCCAAGGCCGCGAGCGATTGGAAGGCGCCGTCCACACAGTTCTGCCCGATCGCATCGAAACCGGCACGTTCGCTTTCGCCGTGGCCGCAACCGGCGGCGACGTCGTATTGACAGGGGCCCGGGCCGAGCACCTGAAAGCGGCGCTTGCCACCCTCACCGCCACCGGCGCGGAAGTCAGCGAGAGCGCGGCTGGTCTTCGTATCCGCCGCAACGGAAGCGACATCATCCCGATCACGGTCGAGACCCAACCGTTTCCGGGCTTCCCGACAGACCTGCAGGCGCAACTCATGGCGCTGGTCACAATGGCCAAGGGTACCAGCGTCATTCGCGAAACCATCTTCGAAAACCGCTTCATGCACGTCCAGGAACTCGCCCGCCTCGGCGCCGACATTCGCCTCAACGGAGACACGGCTGTAATCAAGGGCGTTGCTGCGTTGACCGGCGCGCCGGTGATGGCAACCGACCTGCGCGCATCCGTGTCGCTGGTGATTGCGGCTTTGATGGCAGACGGCGAGACCTTGCTGAACCGCGTCTACCATCTCGATCGCGGCTTCGAGCAGCTCGAACGCAAACTGTCGGCCTGTGGCGCCGACATCGAGCGCATCGCGGCGGGATGAATTGACCCGTTGATTCGGCAGGTTGAATTCCGTTCGTACTGTCGCTTTTTCCGCAAATCGCTGAACCTGTGCCCGGCCGGGATAATTCCGGCGTTTGCCGCGTGGGCCTGCAATGCGTTATCTCGCATGTGCACAATTGCGGAAATAGTCTCATCGAGACAGTGACATAGCATATTGCAATGCAAGCTGATCATTCCGTTCGAGCTCGCCGGACGGGTGAGATTTGTCTTCCCCCTCCAGATGACCAATGACAAGCTCGACCGATGGGTTCAGCAGGATGGAGACGCCATGCCCGGGGTTTGCAGCGCCCGTGTCGGACATGCAGGATCGGCGGGCGCCTCGTCTCCCGGTTCGAGGGCACAGTGGTGTGCCGTGCGTGCCGCGTGCCGCGCCGGAGTAGCGACAGGCATCCTGGTCTTCAGTCTCACCGTATCGGCTGACGCACAGACGCGCGAAACCAAGTCCCACACGCGCGACGCCTGGGTCCGTGCCGCGATCGGGCCGGAGGGCGTTGCGCTCGACTTGCCGCCTCAGGAATTTACCGCCCGCGATGTGACGATCGCCGTCACCAAAGCCCGCCGTTCAGGCACAGCGCTCGATTTTACCGGGCAGAACCTGCGCCATCTCGACCTTGCGGGCCTCGATTTCAGCGGTGCGGCCATGGCCGGTATTGATTTGTTCGGGGCCGACCTGACCGCCGCCAACCTTTCAGGCGCCGACCTCACTGGCGGAAATCTCAATCGCGCCAACCTCATCCGCGCCAACCTCAGCGGGGCGATCTTATTCAACGCCACACTGATGCGCCCGGACGTTTCGACGACGCTCGAGTACGCTCCACATGAAATGCCGAAGTTCAAAGGCGCAGACATGCGCGGCATTCGGATGACGACGAAGCTGATCGGCGCTGATTTTCGCGGCGCAAACCTATTTGGCGCGAAGCTTGGACCGCACGAGCCGCGCGCCGATCTATCGTCACTGCCAGCGTCGATCTTGAAGAGCTGTGACTTTTCCGGCGCTGACTTGCGCAACGTCGACCTGTCGCGCGCAGTCCTGACCTTTTCGAGCTTTGTCGGCGCGGAAATGGACGGCATCGACCTCAATCTAGCCGATCTTTCGCGCGCCGATCTCAGTGGGGCCGATCTCACGGGTGCCGATCTCACCAACGCCAACCTCGACGAAGCGAACCTTGCTGGCGTAAAAGGGTTCGACACAGTGCGCGGACGCGACACCATCCGGAACTTGGATCGCGTGCGCTGGTAGTCCCCTCTAGCCGAGAGGCCCGCGTGGCACGACCTCGACACATTGACTTTTCGCGTCCACGCGTAACGGGGCGGCGATGGCGGCATGTCGCGTGGTCCGCCGCGCTCGCCGGAACACTTGTCGGAGCGTTGGCGACGTTGCCGGTGCATGCCGCCGACTTCACCGCCAAGGAAGTGACGACAGCGATGTTTGGCGCCGCCGCTGGCGCGAAACTCGACTATTCGGGCCGCGATCTGTCTGGGCTCGACCTCGCGGGCCTCGACTTCAAGCAAGCGCAATTGAATAAAGCCAACTTGTTCGGCACCGATCTAGCGGGCGCAAACCTCAGCGGCGCGAACCTCGCCGGTGCCAGGCTCGATAGGGCCGTGATCACACGAGCCGACTTCACCGCAGCCGACCTCACCGGCGTAACGATGCTACGCCCGACGATTTATTCGGGTCTGGAGCCAGACCAGCGCGAGGCCCCCCGCTTTCGCGGCGCCAATCTTACAGGTGCGCGCATCATGGCTGTTCGCCTCGATGGCGCAGACTTCCGCGGCGCGAACCTGACCGGCGCGGACTTGGCTGCCCTCGACTATCCCTGGGGCGATGATCGCGGATCGCCGCAGCGCGCCGTACTGCTGGGATGCGATTTCTCTGGCGCGACGCTGACCGGCGTCAGGTTGCGCTTTGCGGTGCTGCATTTCGCGCGGTTCCGCGGTGCCGATCTCTCGGGCGTCGATTTCACCAAGGCGGACCTGACCAAGGCCGACTTGTCCGGCGCGAATCTGACTGGCGCCAATATGACGGGCGCCAATCTCGACGGTGCGGTATTATCAGGCGTGCGCGGCCTTGAAACAGTTCAAGGTTTGCATCTCGCCCGGAATATCGAAACGGCGATCCGCTGACGGCAAGGCCCATGACATCACCGACCACAGCTCTCCCTGCCGCTGCCCGCGCGCGCCGCTTCGCAGCCCTTGGGCTGGGGCTTGTTGCAAGTCTCGCTCTGATCGCCGGTGTCGCGTTACGCAATCCACCGG
>JBJXFO010000052.1:0-22667 GCA_046154725.1 Parvularculaceae bacterium
AGATCGTCGGCGAGGCGACGGTCGGCGTAGACATCCGAGAAATAAAACTCGCCGCCCGGCTTCAGCAAACGCCGCGCCGCGGCGAAGACCGCCGGCTTGTCCGCACACAGATTGATCACGCAATTCGAGACGATAATGTCGAAGGAGGCGTCTTCAAGACCGAGCGCGCCAAGCGCTTCGATGTCGCCTTCAATGAAGGAGACATTGGAGCGCGCATAGCCATAGCGATCCGCGTGCCAGTCTTGCGCCCCGCGCGCGATTGCCAATTGCTCCGGCGTGAAATCGACGCCAACGACAGATCCCCGCTCGCCGGCGAGGCGCGAGAGGATGTAGGCATCCTGTCCCGAGCCGCTGCCGAGGTCGAGAACGCGCGCCCCCTCCAGCGCCAGCGGCGCAACGAGCCCGCAGCCGTAATAGCGCGCCGACACGTCAGGGTGAATATCGCGGTAAAGCGCGCGCAAATGCTCGGGCGTCGCGGCGACCGTGCAGCAGGCGTCGGTCTTCAAATCCGCCGACGACTGCAACGTCTTGCCGTAATAGTCTTTGACCGATTGATGAATGTTCATCGCAGCGCCTTATTAAACCGGCCGGAGCATTGTCGCGGAATGGCGACCGTTGCAACCGGTCACCCGCGTGATCGGGCGGATTGGCGGGAATGTGATCACGGCCGGCCCTGCGACCCGATTGCAACATGCTTCCGCTGCATTCCCGTTGCCTATTCAACCCGCGCACTCGAGACTGGCGCGGAAAGGGCATCCTCACCAATGAGTATTCTGCGCGTTCGCGAACGGCTCCGCGCCCCTATCCGCGCGCGGCTCGACAGCGCCGCAACGGCGTTTTTAACGGGAGAGGGCAACCGCGCCGTCGATTTTACGGCTCCAGCGGGCGAGGCCGCGCTTGCCGATCCGGATTCGATTTCGTGGCGGATTTTCAAAAATCCCGTAGCACTCTTTGTAGGCGGCATTGCCGCGGTCCTCCTCGAACTTGCCGAACCGCGCATCAGGACCGGCGTCTGGGAACACACAACGTTTCGCACCGACCCTGTCGCGCGCCTGCGCCGGACGGGGCTTGCGGCGATGGTCACGGTCTACGGCGCGCGCAGCGTATCGGAAAAAATGATCGCCGGCGTCCGGCGCATGCATGACCGCGTTGGCGGCGTGACGCCCCAGGGCGAGGCCTATCGCGCCAATGATCCCGAACTCCTTACCTTCGTTCAGGCGACAGCCGCGTTCGGGTTTCTTGAGGCCTACAACGCCTATGTCGCGCCGCTTTCCGATGCTGACCGCGATCGCTATTTCAAAGAGGGCGGCGCCGCCGCCGCGCTCTATGGGGCAACGGGCGCGCCGCGCTCGCACGCCGACTGGCAAACACTTTATAACCGGATGAGCTTGCTGTTCGAGCGCTCCGACATCGTCTTCGAGTTTCTGTCGATCATGCGCGCAGCGCCCGCCTTGCCGGGGCCGATCCGCCTTGCGCAAGGCTCGCTGATCCGCGCGGCGGTCGATCTTGTGCCGGCCGACGCGCGCGCAACGCTCGGCCTCGGGTCCTCGTTCGGCTTGCGTCCTTTTGAAAAGATCCTTGTCCGCCGCATGGGCAAACGCGCCGACCGCTGGCCGCTTCTGTCCAGCCCCGCCGCGCAAGCATGCGTGCGCATGGGCCGCCCGGCGGATTATCTCTACCGGCGAAAATAAAACCGGCTCCGGCGTTAGCCGGAGCCGTGATGCGCCGCCCCGGGGGGAGACTGGAGCGGCGCATCAATGCCCGGACTAGAGCCGCGACTCGCAGGAAATGATCACGCCGAACGCGTTGAAGCGGTCATTGCCGGCGCCGCAGTCAATGATTTGTTCGCGATCGTTCGGCAGCCCCGTGCCGAAAATGCCGGTGTCGGTCGTCGATACCAGAACGTCATCGCCATCATTGCCGGACAGCGACGATTGCAGCGTCTGCGAGTTCTGGAAGCGGCCTTTGATGAACTGTGAAATCTGGTCCGCGCCTGCGTCGCCGACAAATGACATGCCGGTCACGGTCGAAAACGCTTCGCTCTCCATCTGAATGAAGTCGTCGCCGCCAAATCCGCGTACCAAACCTGTCTGGGTTGCGGTTGCGCCGTTCGCAGATGTCTTGATTTCGATCTTGTCGGTGAGATTTGAGCCTCTGATATCCCACACGGTCGAAACTGGCGCGGGCCGCTTCTGGGTAATGACGTATTTCAGTTCGTTCGCCGCCGCGCTGTTGCCGCCGCTGGCCATGACTTCGAGGGCGCCGGCTTCCGCGGTCAGGTCGAACGACGATTTCGCTGCGCCAGTCGCAACGACGGCGCGCATGAAATCAGAAGTATTTCCGGACGAAACCTTGCCGACGAATTCGGTCGCGTTCGGGGCGCGCATCGTGACCGCCGCGCGGCTGGCGTCCGATTCGACTTCAACGGAAGCGAGCTGCCGGCCGGTTGTCGCCGATGCGATGTCGATCGTCGCCGCAGCCGCGCCAGGCTGCATTTCCCAAACGACCTTGTTTTCTGAGTCGCCCGAACCGGTGTCGATCCGCAGATCGAACGACTGCGCGAGATCGACCTTGGCTTCGACCTTGTCAAAGCCCGAACCGGTTTGAACCGTCAGTCCGCTGACGCCGCTGAACTGTGCCCCGTCAACGATCCCGGGAAAGCTGAACAAGCGAACTGTGCCAGCAAGCGGCCCCACTTCGATTTTCACGGACTGGTCGGCGTTCGGGGTCGTAACGGTCATGCGGCCGGCGCTCTGGGTGACGACCGTCTGCGCCAGGACCGATGCCGACGATAAAGACATCGCTGACACAAGTAAAAACGCGAAGTGTTTGTTCATAGCTGCCCTCTTTTTTGCCGGCGCGGAGGATTCGGCGCCGATACTCATGAGGCGGATTATCAGCAGGCGGCGCGGCGCCTTGAAGCACGAAACCGTGAGGCGCAGGGAAAATCGGCCCGATTCTTAATTTCAGATGAACAAACGCTGAAGCGCCCCTCAATGGCCGATGAATTACCAAACCGTATGGTCTGCGCCGGAATCTGGCCATGTTTTTGCCGAAAAGCGTCTGACCCCCCGTGATGTTTCGTGAATGCTCCGGATACGGTAAGGAAGCAGCCCGTGATTCCGCAGGAGTCTTTTATTGTCAGCCCCCAGTTTTCGCATGCGGCTGCATCAGGCTGTCGCAGCGCTTGCCGCAGTCATCATAACGTCAGCCGCCTTTGCCTATTTCGGCGCAAGGGAGATCGACCGCGCAGCGCTGCGCAGCCGCAATGCGCAAGCGACGCTGGCGGCGCATATAACGGTGTCGAACAGCGCCCTTAATCTTTTCAAACAGATGTCGGACGCGGCGCTGTTGAACGAACTGGTGGAGGACGACTGGGAGCTGCGCCTGCAAATGATCGTTCGCCGCGATATTACGAACGCGCGCCGGCTGATTGCAGAAGAAGTCAAGGAACTTGGCCATGGCGAAGACGAAACGGAAGAGCTGGAGCGGCTGTCGGCGATCGAGCGCGAGATTGAAGCGATCGTCATGGAGTATGACAAGATCCAGGCGACGTGGGCGGATGCGCGGCCGAGGGTCAAACGCCGGCAAATCGCCGCGCTGCTCGATACGCGGATCGACCTGACGTTCAACAAGCTGGTGTCGAGGGCGATCGACGAGGAGCGCAGAGAAGTTGCCGAGGCGGATGCCCGCCTGATTTCGGTGTCACAGGCGATCCGGCGCTCGGCGATTGTGATCGCGTTGATTGCCGTCCCGTTGCTCGCATTCGTGCTGTTTTATGTGAACCGGACATTGCTGAGTTCGCTGAGTTCGCTGGCGCACGGCGCCGAAGCTTACGCGCGCTCTGATTTCGAACATCAGATCCCGCCGCTCGCGAGTGAGGAATTTGAGGCAATCCGGCAGCGGCTTGCCCGGATGGCGTCGGAACTCGCTGCCAGCCATGAGCAGCTGCGGTCCGCGAACGAGAGCCTTGAAAGGGGTATTGCCGACAAAACGGCTGAACTGGCTGAAGCCAACTGCCGCCTTGAAGAGGCCGATGTGTCGCGCCGGAGTTTTTTTGCTGATGTAAGCCATGAGCTGCGAACGCCGCTGACTGTTATTCGCGGTGAGGCGGAGATCGCGCTGCGCGGCGGCGAGCGGCGCGCGGTTGATTATCGCGAAAGCCTCGGGCGTATTGTTGAACAGTCGTCGCAGATGGGGCGGCTCGTCGAGGATCTCCTTTTTATTGCGCGCGCCGACGCGGGCGAGCCGCGCATGGAGATGCGAAGCGTTGCGGTGAACGCGTTGATCTCCGAAGCTGCGGCGAGTTTTGAACCTCTTGCCGCTGCGCGCGGCGTCCGAATTCGCCGGATCGAAGGCAATGACGGGTCCGTTGTCGCCGGCGATCGCGGGCGGCTTGCGCAAGTGCTCGGCGTGCTCCTCGACAATGGCGTGCGCTATTCACAAGCCGGCGGCGAGGTCAGGGTTTCGGCGCGCGTCGATGCCGGAGAAGTCGTGATTACGGTCGAGGATGATGGAATCGGCATCCCGCCGTCGGAAATCGATCGTGTGTTCGAGCGCTTTTATCGCACGGACCAGGCAAAAGCACACAGCGGCGGCGGCGTGGGCCTCGGACTGCCGGTCGCAAAAGCCATAATTGAGGCCCATAAAGGCCATATTCGCCTTGCAGCTTCGTCATCGGGCGGCGTCAGCGCGTCAATCGCGCTGCCGGTCGAAACGAAACTGAGGGCAATCTCGTGACAATCCTGATCATCGAAGACGATGAGCGCGTGGCGTCTTTTCTGAAGCGCGGGCTCGAGGCGGAAGGGTATGCGGTCCGGCTGGCGCGAGACGGCGTCTCCGGCATGGCCAATGCTGCGCTGAAAGACTGTAAGCTGATCATTCTCGACCTGCAGATCCCTGGAATCCACGGTCTCGATCTCTGCCGCGCGATTCGATCCGGCGGAAACCGGACGCCAGTCCTGATGCTCACCGCGCGCGATACGCTCACCGACAAAGTGCAGGGGCTTAACGCCGGCGCCGACGATTATTTGACGAAGCCTTTCGAGTTCGAAGAGTTTCTCGCGCGCGTGAATGCGCTGGTGCGGCGGGGCGCCGGATTTGAAGACAAGCCCGTCAGGATGACGGTCGACGATCTTGTGTTCGATCGCGACAGCTTGCGCGTGCGCCGCGGCGATCACGCGCTTGACCTCACTTCAAAAGAACTGGCGATGCTCGACCTTCTGATGACGAAACCCGGCGCTGTCTACAGCCGCGAAAAAATCCTGAGCGCCGTCTGGGGCGATGCGACGGACCCCTTGACCAATATCGTTGACGTTTACATCGGCAAGCTGCGGCGCAAGATCGATCATGACGGCGCCCGGCCGCTGATCGAAACGGTGCGCGGGCGCGGGTATCGGCTGGCGGCCGATGCCGGCGATGAGGCGGGGGGAAAATGAGCCTTGCCAGCCCGTAACGCGCGCAGGCCGCGTGACGCGCGGGCGCCAGTATTTGCGCCGGTCGCTCTTCCGCCCTAAGGAAGCGGCGAAAATCGACCGGAAGCACTCATGACCGCCATCACCCCAGAGATCGTCGCCAGCCACAAGCTCAGCCCCGATGAATTCGAGCAGATCAAAGGCCATCTCGGGCGCGAGCCAAACCTTCTGGAACTCGGCATTTTCTCCGTGATGTGGTCGGAGCATTGCTCCTATAAGTCCTCGCGCCGCCATTTGAAGAAATTGCCGACGTCGGCGCCGTGGGTGGTGCAGGGGCCGGGCGAGAATGCCGGCGTTATCGACATCGGTCCGAACGCCGACGGCGTGCCGCTGGTCGCTGTCTTCAAGATGGAGAGCCACAACCATCCATCATTCATCGAGCCCTATCAGGGTGCCGCAACCGGCGTCGGCGGCATTATGCGCGACGTCTTCACCATGGGCGCGCGGCCTGTCGCCAACATGAACGCGCTGCGGTTCGGCTCGTGGGAACACGCGCGCACGCGGCGCCTCGTCTCTGGCGTTGTTGGCGGCATTGGCGGCTATGGCAATTGCATGGGCGTTCCGACAGTTGGCGGCGAGACCAATTTCGATGCGCGCTATGACAACAATATCCTCGTCAACGCGATGACGGTTGGCGTCGCGGAAAAGCACCGGATTTTCTATTCGGCGGCGCGCGGGACGGGGAACCCTGTCGTCTATGTCGGCTCCAAGACCGGGCGAGACGGCATTCACGGCGCGACGATGGCGTCCGCTGAGTTCGATGACGCCTCGGCCGGGAAGCGCCCGACCGTGCAGGTCGGCGATCCGTTCACGGAAAAACTGCTGCTGGAAGCCTGCCTTGAACTGATGGCGTCGGACGCAATCATCGCCATTCAGGATATGGGCGCGGCGGGGCTCACGTCGTCATCCTGCGAAATGGCGGCGAAGGGCGGCGGCGGTTTTGAGCTTGACCTTGACCATGTTCCCCAGCGGGAAGAAGGCATGACCGCCTATGACATGATGCTCTCCGAAAGCCAGGAGCGCATGCTGATGGTGATCAAGCCGGAACGCGAAGCGGCGGCGAAAGCGATCTTTGACAAATGGGGCGTCGATTTCGCTGTCATCGGCGTCACGACGAATTCGGGCCGCCTCGTTGTCAAACACAAAGGCAATGTTGAGGCTGACCTGCCGGTCAGCCGGCTGACCGACAGCGCGCCGAACTATGATCGGCCGCGCAGCGCGCTGACCGCGCCGGCAGCGCTCGAAGATCCCGTGGTCGTTATCCGCGAGTGCATCTTGAAGCTGTCAGCGCCCGGCAAGACGAATGACGAGATGCGCGCAGTCATCGACGCGCTGATCGATGACCGCGCCAAAGGTCCGGCGGTCGATGCGGTGGGCCTGTCGTTGGCCCCGGCGCGCGCGACGCTGTACGTGCGCTTGACGCCCGACGCCGACGCCAGCGTCTTTGCCGCGCTTGAAGACGCGGGCAAAAACCTTGCCGCCGCAGGCATGATCGCGCAGGCGGAGATCGAGACGCGGGAAGAAACCGTTGACCTTGCCGACCGCACCGGCGCGTTCAGCGCGCTGACAGCGCTCTGCAAGCTGATGCAGATGCCCGATCTCTGCTCGCGCCGCTGGATCTGGGAGCAGTACGATACGACCGTGATGGGCGACACAGTCATCGCGCCGGGCGGCGACGCCGCTCTGGTGCGCATTCATGGGACGGGTCGCGGCCTTGCAATCACGACCGACGTGACGCCGCGCTATGTGCTCGCCGATCCGCGCGAGGGCGCAAAGCAGGCCGTTGCCGAAACCTATCGCAATATCTGCGCCGTTGGCGCGGCGCCGCTGGCGATCACCAACTGCCTCAATTTCGGCAATCCTGAGCGCCCCGAAATCATGGCGCAATTCGTCGCGGCGATCGACGGCATTGCGGAAGCTTGCGAGGCGCTCGGCTATCCGGTCGTTTCGGGCAATGTCTCGCTCTACAATGAGACCAACGGCGTCGCCATTCCGCCAACGCCGGCGATTGGCGGCGTCGGCGTCATCGACGATGTGACGAAATCTGCGCGTGTTGGCGGCGCTCTTGCCGGCGATGAACTGATTGCTGTCGGCATCACGCGCGGCTGGCTTGGTCAATCGCTTTACCTGCGTGACCTGTTCGGAATCGAAGCCGGAGCGCCGCCAACGGTCGATCTCGTTGCCGAGCGCCGCAATGGCGAGACGATCCGTAAGCTGATCGCCGAGGGGCTCATCACCGCGTGCCATGATGTTTCTGACGGCGGCTTGCTCGTTGCCGCGGCGGAAATGGCGCTGGCGTCCGGCGAAGGCCTCGATCTCAAGACGCCGGTCAAGTTGCGCCGCGCCGCGTTCTGGTTCGGCGAGGATCAGGGCCGCTATCTCGTCGCCTGTGCGCCGGGGGCCAGCGACACGCTGCTCTTGAAGGCCGCGATGGCGGGCGTCCAGGCGTCAAAGATCGGCCGCTTCGGCGGCGCGATGATCCGCCTTGACGATCATGACGCGCTGTCGCTTCTTGACCTTGCCGATCTCAACGACCGGCCGCTCCCGGAGTACATGACTGCGCAATCAGCGACGGAGACAATGTCGATGCCGATGAAGTCCGAAGACATCAAGACGATGATCCTCGAAGCATTGCCCGACGCAACCGTCGAAATCGAGGACCTCGCCGGCGACGGCGATCACTACCGCGCCCGCGTCATCTCAAAAGCCTTCAACGGTAAGAACCGCGTGCAGCAGCACCAACTGGTCTATCGCGCGCTGAAGGGGAAGATGGGCGGAGAATTGCACGCGCTGGCGCTGGAGACGGAAGCGGCGGAGTAGCTTCTGTGTCGATCAGTAACAAGCCGCATTCACTCGACTTTTACATTGTTTCGCTGGCAAAGTTCGCTGGTGCGATACTTGTCGCGTCGATGTTTCTTCCCCTTTTTTTTCCATCGTATTTTGGTTGCGTACTGGTCAATGGCTTGGCGCTGACTTTATATTGGGATTTGTCTTGTTCGCTTCCGATCAATGCAAGTTGGTGTCAGTAATCGAGAACGGTTGTTTGGTGGGCGCGAGTAAGGCCGTTCGGTTGGAATTTCTCGTAAGGGGACCGTCTAATTGGCAAATATGGGATAGAGCGCTCGATTTTTTTGCCGACTCCATGGCCTCGCCGCTTTTAATGAGCGCCGTGATGTATGTTGGGTTGGACGATGTTTGGCGAATGAAGCCAATCGAAGATTGATCAGCTTTTTATTCTAGCCGAGGACAATCATCAGCGCCGGAAACAATTCCGGCGCTATCGCTTCCGAAAACGGCAGTACGCGCACCGGCTCGCCCCATCCTTGCGCTGACGGACTTCGGTGGATGTGCGTCACGCGCTCGTCGAGATCGATCACCCAATACTCGGGAATGCCGGCAGCGGCGTAGAGTGGCGCTTTTACTTTAAGGTCCTTGCGCCGCGTCGCGTCGGAAACCTCTATGACCCAAAGCACTGACGATGCCGGTACGATTTTTGAGCTCACGCCCGCGTGCATGACGAAGATGTCCGGATCAACCCGGCTTTCGGCGCCCAACTCGACCGTCACGCCGGAGATCACCTCAAACTTCGAGAAATCGAGCGCATTGTAAATGCGCGCCGACACCTTCATGGCGATCCGGCCATGAGGCGTGTACTGCGCAGCCATCGGCACGATCTCCCCGTCGATGAGTTCCCAGCGCCCTTCCGCGTCAAGGATGCCCGCGGCGATCATGCGGTCGACGTCCGCTGTCGTGAACCGATGCCGCTCAATCCCGTCTGTCAGCATGCCGATCTGCTTGTTCATAGACACTATTCTAGCGAAAACCGGGCCGCCGCGCCACTCGCTGGCGCATGGCGGGCGCGCGCGTTAAGCTGCCGGCCTTGAGGGAGGGATCCAACCGCATCATGGCAAAGCTTGGTCAACGCCTCGGCGCATGGCTGTTTCTTTTAATCGCGCCCTTTCTGCCCGTCTTTGCCGCCCGCGCGGCCGCGGAAACGCTGCCGCCGGTTATCGCCGTCGGCGACGTGCACGGCGATTACGACGCTTACTTCGCCATCCTCCGCGCGGCCGGGCTCATCGATGCCAAGGGAAAATGGTCCGGCGGAAAAACTGTGTTCGTTCAACTCGGCGATGTGCCAGATCGCGGGCCGGACACGAAAAAGATCATCGAGCATCTGATGAAGCTGGAAAAGCAGGCGGCGCGTAAAGGCGGGCGCGTCGAAGCGCTCATCGGCAATCACGAGGCGATGAATGTCACGGGCGACCTTCGGTATGTCACGCCAGAAGAATACGCGGCTTTCGCGACAGCCAAATCAAAGCGTTTGCGCGACGCCTATTTCAGGAGAAATTTTGCGGCGCTGGCGGAATTCTATCGCGGCAAAGACCCGGCGCTGACCGATGACGGCGTCAAGGCCGCTTTCGACGAAGCGACGCCGCCCGGTTACCTTGAACATCGCGCCGCCTGGGGCGCCACCGGAAAATTTGGCGCCTGGGTCGCGTCACACGATGCTGTCGCGCAGATCGGCGAGACGCTGTTTGTCCATGGCGGGATCGGTGCGGCCTACGCGGCCTCGACGCGTGACGCAATCAACGAGGCCGTGCGCACGGCGTTGATCAATGGCGGCGGCGCAATCCTTGAGGATGACGCAGGTCCCCTGTGGCATCGCGGATTTGCACAGGAATCAGCGGCAGGCGAGGCGGAGCTTGCGGCAACGCTGGCGGCGTTTGGCGCAACGCGCATCGTCATCGGCCACACGCCGCAGCTTGATGGCATCAAGGCGCTCTATGGCGGGCGCGTGATCGCGGCCGACACGGGAGCCTCCAAAGCCTATGGCGGTACGCGGTCTTTCTTGCGGATCGATCAAACGGGGATCTTCGCTAACGACAATGGCGTTGTCACGAAACTGGCGGCGGGCGCACAATGAGATCGATTGCGCTTTTCGCCGTTGCGCTTCTGGCAGCTTCCGGCGCAAGGGCGGGCGATGCAACGCCGCTCTTTGCGTCATCCGATACGCTCGACATCACCATCACGGGGCCCATCGCCGACATCGTTAAGAAGGCAGCATCGTCTACCGATCCGCTAGCCGCAACGCTCGCGTATGCCGGGGACGCGATGGCAATCGAGCTTTCGGCCAGAGGCCATGCGCGCCGGCGCCCGGAGAACTGCAAGTTTCCGCCCTTGCGCGTGAAATTTGCCGAGCCGCCAGCGCAGGGCTCGATCTTCCGCAAACAGAAAACCCTGAAGCTGGTAACCCACTGCCGGGCGCAGGCATCGTTCCAGCAGCACACGCTTCTCGAATACGCCGCCTACAGAATGTTCAATGAAGTCACGGAGGCGAGCTTTCGCGTGCGCCTTGCCAATGTTCGCTATGTCGATGCCAAATCCGGTAAGACAGTCGCCGAGCGCGCCGGCTTTTTTGTCGAAGATGCGGACGACGTCGCGGACCGCGTCGACCTGAGAGAAGTAAAGGCCGGCAAGCTGTCGATTGCCCAGCATGAGGCGAGCGCGGCGGCGCGGGCCGTTCTGTTTTTTCACATGATCGCCAATCATGATTGGTCGATGCTGGCGGGGCCGGAAGGCGATTGCTGTCACAACGGTAAATTGTTGGGGGCCGAAAAGACTGCGGCTGCGGGACTAGTGTTTGTCCCCTATGATTTCGACTATTCGGGGTTTGTCGATGCGCCGTATGCAGCGCCGCCAGACGTGTTGACGATCAAGTCGGTGCGAACGCGCCAGTACCGTGGCGATTGCGCCTTGAACGCAGAGGTGGCGCAAACTGCGACGATCTTCCGCGACCGGCGTCAGGCAATCGAGAGCGCTGTTCGAGCAACGCCGGGGCTCGACGCTAAAACCGCAAGGAAAGCGATCGCATTTCTTGATGGGTTCTTCGCCGATATTGCCAGCGACGCGGGCGTCAGCAAGCTTTTGAAACGCTGCCGTTGATCATCATTGGCGGGTTGGGTAACGCGGCGGGTAGAGCGTCAGGGCAGCGCTGGTCAGCGCGCCTTTTCCGATCTTGCCTTCATCCGCGACCACAAGCCCGCCGTCGGCGAGCAGGGCGAGGCCTTCCGCTTGCCGGTGAAGTCCGCCGAGACGCCAATAGGCGACAAACTCGCCTGTCGGAGAAATCTCAAGAATGGCGCCCGCCGCTGAATCAAGGACGAGCAGCGAGTTGCGCTTTCGATCATGGACAATGTCGCTGGCGCGAAAGTCATCCGGATTTGGAACGGCGCCGCCGAGTTTCAGATTGATGACTTTGCCGGCGCCGCTTTCACGCGACCATGCATAAACGACAAGACGGCGGCCCGCCTGTTTGCAAGCGATGAAATAGTTGCCGCTGGCGCCGCCGGGCGCAAAGCCCTCAATCTCGCATTCGCGGCCAAGCCCCGTATCCGTGACGCGATAGCGGAGCGACCGCCGGCTAGGTTCAATCGTCGCTTCGTAGAGGACGCCCTTGCTGGTGATCAGGAAGACCGCGCCGTCCTGCGCAACGATCGCTTCGAAATCGCCAATGACCGGGGGACGGCCAAGGGCGACCGACCCAAGGACTTTCCCCGTACGGATATCGAGTTCAAAGATTGTCGCCTGCTCGTCGTTATGCGCGTAGACGGAGGATGCGCCAGCCGGCGCGAGGCCTGAAATTTCGGCGAGAACGCCGGCAAGCGGCGACCGCGCCGCCAACGGCTGCAATATGCGCACGGCCTCTTCGCTGTACGAGGGCTCAGGAAGCAGAGCCACGGCGGCGAAATGACATAAGGCCAAGAAAAGGCTGAGTTTCATGTCGCCATTCATTCCGCCCGCAAAAGGGTGTGTCAATCAAAGACCTCCGCTCAAGGCGCTTGCCGAACTCGCACCAAGCGCGCTTATATCCCGCGCGGCGCGGATGAACCGGGGGACGGCGTGGATATTCCTGATACGCAGGGCTTGCAGGCGGTCGGTTGGCGCGGCTTCCTCGACATTTCCTACATGCTGGAATCCTTTGCCGCGCTTTTGCTGTCCTCAGCGCTTGGCGCGCTGCTCGCCTTTCATCCAACTACCCAGCGGATGGTCGATACCGTTGAAGAGGTCGAACTGCCGAAGGTGCAGATCATGTGCGCCCTTATCGGCGCAATCGTCGGGGTGATCGTGCTGGAGTACGGCGTCGTCGTCGGCTTCGTGATCTTTGGCCTCGGCGGCCTGATGCGCTTTCGCACCGAGACGTCATCGACGAGAGACACCAGCCGCCTCATCATCGTCACGCTCATCGGCCTTATCTGCGGCCTCAACCTGCCGCACTTTGCCGTCCTTGCAACCCTGTACGCATGGGCTGTGATCTATTTCGACGGGCGTCCAATCTACAGCCTGAAAGTGCATGAAATTCCGAAAGGGCGTCTCGTCGAGGCGGCGGCCGCCTATCGCGCTTTGTTCGCCGAACTCCAATGCGCGCTGATCAGCGAGGACAAGTCGTTCGCCAAGCGCCGCATCGAATACGTCATTCGCGCGCCGCGCAACTGCGAACGGTCATCGCTGGAAAACGTATTGGTCGATAAAGTTGCGGCCGATCTTCGCGGCGAGCTTGATTGGGACATGCGCTGACGATCATGGCGCCGCGCCGGTCGCGGGTGACAGCGCTTTTTCCTCGCGAGCGCCCCATAAACACGCCGCGATAATGATTGCTGCCCCAATCCACACCTGGCCGCGCACGGGTTCGGCAAAGAGAAACCAGCCGATCAGCGCCGCCCAGATCAGCGCGGTATATTCGAGCGGGGCGAGCACCTGCGCTTCGGCCTCGGCATACGCTTTTGTCAGGCAGTACATGCCGGCGGCGGCCAGCGCGCCCATGCCGATGAAGGCTGGCAGTTCCCCGATGGCCGGCCACTCGCCGGTTGCAAAGGCCGGCACGGCGATGATGGCGCCCGGAATGAGCGACGCGAGGAGGCCGACGATTGCCGCCCCGTCGCGTCCGGCGCGCCCGCGCAGCAGCGTGATCGACAGCGCATAAGTGACAGCCGAGAAGAGCACCGCGATGACGCCGAGCGTGCGGGTCGCGTCGCCGTCGATCGCCGGCGCGCCAACGCTGGCGATCGCGACGCCGCCAAAGCCAATTACGCCGGCCATGATGTTGCGCGGGCGAAGGCGCTCGCCCAGCAAGGCGCGTGCGACAAACGGAATGAGCAGCGGCGCGATAAACGCAATGACGATGACTTCAGCCAGCGGCAGCACAGTCAGAGACCAGAAAAACGACGTCGCGGACATCGCAATGACGACGCCGCGCGCAGCATGCGCGCGCCACATCTCGCGTGTCACTTTTGGCGAGCCCGCCTGCAGCCAGATCAGTGCCGCAAACAGAACGCCGAACACATAGCGCCCGAACGTCACAACGAGCGCGTCATTGTTCGCAATGAGATGCTTGATGACGCCGTCCATGAAGCATAACAGCGCAACGCCGAGCGTTGCGTAGGCGATTGCCCTGGTTCGGACAGAGGAGTTCGCGGCCATGCGCGCCCGTCTGAGGCGGCGTCAGGCGGGTGTCAATCTGTCCCGGTCAAGTTGACGCTTCAGCCGTCATCGGCGGACGCTGACTCGCCAGCGCGCACCGGAGCGCCGCGGGCCAATGGCAGCAATCGATCGATGATAAAGGCATTGAACGCGTCCGGCTCTTCAAATTGCGGCGAGTGGGCGGACTGTTCGAACCATTCGAAATTCTTGGAAGGCGCTTCAATCGCGTTATAATAATTGTAAGCGAGAGCGCCGTCGGTGTTGTGGTCAAACCGGCCCGAGACGATGACGACGGGCACGCTGAAACGCGTCACACCCGTCCAGTCAAGCAATTCGATCTCCGGCATCATCGTGCCGAGCGAAAATTCTGCGGCTGCCCTGAACTTGATCGCGTCAAGCCAAGTTACCTCGCTGGCGTTAATCGATTTCACCATCAAATCAAGCATCGGCGTTGGCTTACGAAAGTTGCCGCCGCCGAATTTCTCCAGCCACTCGCGTTGCGCGATCAATTCATTCAACGGATAGGGCGGCGCCCCGATCTTTGTGAGATCGGCCAGCGCGTCCTTGTCGTTCCTGCGCTGCGCTTCAGCCAAAGTGAAGGCATAGGACCGGCGTTCGCCCTCGGCAGAGTTTACTATCTGACCGATCCCGGCATAGGCAGAGACGTTAGCCGGATGACGTTGCGCATAGGACACGCCGATATTGGTCCCCCACGAATGGCCGATCAACGCGACCTTTTCTTTGCGAAATTCGGCTTTCAGCGCTTCGACCAGTTGATCAAGATCTGAAACGAACTGCGAAAGGCGCATCGACGTTGCTGGAATTGACCGATCATAGGAGCGGCCGGTTCCTCGCTGGGTCCAATATATGACCAGAAAATGGTCTTCGAGACGGCCGTTGAAGTGACGCAACAGTCCCGTCTCATCCATCCCGGGGCCGCCATGCAGCCAGATCAGGATCGGCGCGTCAGCGCTGCGACCGCGGATCAGGATCGACTGTTCGACGCCGCCAAGACGCACCCGCCGCATTTCCGCAATGGAGCCTTCGACAAGGGCCCCGTCGGCGTTGCGGAATGGCGGGGTAGCGCCATAGCGTCCGGCATAGGCGAACAGCGCCAGCGCGATGATTAATGCAAGAACACCGCCAACAGGAAACAATTTACGCATTCCCGGACGCCATCACGAAACCTGTCGGGCAGCAAGGGCGCGGGACAGCATAATGGGCTCTCGTTCGGACGGCAGCGATCTCCCTTACTTCAGCGGGCACACCAGCACATGCCCGTCAAAAACCGCGCCGACAACGAGCGTGTCGGCAGTCGCCGCGCCAACGGAAGAGCCGTTGAGCATGCCGGACGTGTCGATCAGCATGTCCTCAGTCTCGCCCGTCGCCGGATTGACGCGGATGACATGCGACGGCGCCTTGGCGCTTGCGTCTTCGGCGTGCTTTACAAATTCGAAGATCTTCGAATGCCCGCCAATCCAGATGGCGCCGTCGGACGAGACTTCGATATTGTCCGGCCCCGTATTGACCGGGTACCGGCGCAGCAGAGTGAGCGCGCCGGTTTCAAGGTTACGGCTATAGACGCCGATACGGCGCCGCAGCAGCTCGGCAACATAAAGGGTGCGCCCGTCGGCCGACATGTTGACGCCGTTCGCCAGCGTCAAACCCTTGAGCTCCATGCGGGCTGACTGCCCGTCATAATAGGCAAGGCTCGCTGCGGGGAGGGCGAGATAGGATTCCAGCGTCTCCATGAGGCCGCCGACAAAGCCCTTGTCGTTGGTGACATAGAAACTGCGTGGACCAACGCCTTGAATGTCGTTGGGGGAGATCATTTCGGGGAAGGCGATCGTATCGACGTGCAACAGCGCGCCGCCGAAGCCGACGTCAAAAACCTCGACCTTGTGGCCGTCGCCGATCGTGTGATTGATCGCAAACAGGCGCTTTTCGCCATCCTCGCCGCGCCAGAGGCTGATGCCGTGCGGGTGAAATTCGCCAAAGCTGTCGGGGGAGACTTTGGAGACGCGGTCGGACCCGTCGAGGCGCAGCGCATAGATGCCGCCTTGCACTTGCTTTCCTGCGAACCTTGCGCGGCGATCGTCAGCCGAGACAAAGGCAATCCCCGCCGCTTCGTCGATCGTTACATCTTCCGTACCCGGAAAAATATCGACGCGCCGGCACTGATCGATGAGTTTCGGCTCAAGGTTTGCGAAAACCCCTGACGCCGGGATCATATTGTAAAGAAACCACCCCAGGACGCCGAGGCCGATGACCCCGATCGCCGTCACTATAGCCCGCATCACGCAATACTCCGCCCGCCCGCCTTAAAACTGACAAAATTGCGCGAACGAAGCAACATCCTTATGGTTCGGCTCGGATTTTCGCTTTCAGGGAGAGTTTCATGCGCGTCATTCTCGCCACACTTGCATTCATGCTTTCATCGTGTGCGAAGCCTATAGAACCGGCGCAAGCAACGCCGCCCGCGCCGATTGAGGAGCGCGCGGACGACGATCTCTATACGCGCGAGGATGGCGAGGTCCAACCCAAAACGATCGAGGATCTACGCGCTGAATCGCTTGCCGCCGTCGACGCTGCGGCGTGTGAGCGCGACGGCGGCGAGGTACGGCAGGAGGGGTTGCTCGGAACGTGGCGCTGCGTGCGCGGCTATGGTGATGCCGGCGCCGCGTGTCGCGGCAAGGCCGATTGTGAAGGCAAGTGCCTGTTGCCGCCAGCCTCCGAGGCCGCAACCGGAGAGCCCGCAACCGGCGCGTGTCAGGCGACCGACAGTCCGTTCGGCTGTTATGCGGAAGTTGAAGACGGCACCGTGACCGCAGCGATCTGCGTCGATTAGGAATTCCCGTGGACCAGCCGCTGATCGTCACCTTGCAGATGGACCGTCAGACGGCGGACTATTTTGACGCCTTGCGCGACAAGCATTTTCCGCCTGCGATCAACTACCTCAAGGCGCATCTGACGCTCTTTCACAATTTGCCGGGCGCCGAGATTGACGCCGTGCTGGCGCGGCTCGGCCGCGCGGCGGCGGCGCGGGCGCCGTTTGCGCTGTCTGTCGCTGGGCTCATGCGGCTGGGCCGGGGAACGGCGTTCAGGATTGAAAGCGCAACGCTTGTCGCGCTGCGCGCCGATCTCGCGGCCGGGTTCGAGCCCTGGCTGACGCGCCAGGATCGCGAGAAAGTGCGCCCCCACGTTACGGTTCAGAACAAGGTTTCCGTGCAAGCGGCAGCAGCGCTCTGCGATCATCTGGAGCACAATTTTTCGCCTTTCAAGGGCAAGGCCGAAGGCTTGCAGCTCTGGCGTTACGAGGGCGGGCCATGGTCGCCTGTGGCGGCGATCGCGTTTCAGGGCGCTGCATGACGTCGGCGGCGCTCGGCTTCGGCGTTTCCGGCCCGCACGGCGCGTCCTGGTTCAGCGAGCGCGAGCTTGCGCGGCTCGTTGCGCAAGCGATTGACGGCGGCATCCGCCATTTTGACACGGCGCCGTTTTACGGCGACGCCGAAGCGCGGCTCGGCCGCGCGCTCAAGGCGTTGAGAGTGAAGGCCGCGGTCGTCAGTACAAAGACAGGCACGCGCCGCAAGGGGCGCCGCGTCATCAAGGATTTTACGCACGCGTCAATCTGTGCCGACGCGGACGCGAGCCTGGAGCGTCTCAACACAGAGCGCCTCGACGCGCTCTATCTACACGGGCCCTCGCCCCAGGAGGCCGAATACGCTCAAGATGCGCTCGAGGCTTTGAAGCGCGAAGGCAAAATCGCCGCCTATGGCGTTTGCGGGGAGGGGTTGGCGCTGGAGCGCGCGGTGGCGCTGGGCTTTGGCGCCATCATGGGCGCCTACAATGTTATCGATCGGCGTCATGAGGCGGTCTTCGCCGCGGCGCGCGCCGCCGGCGCCGTGACGGTGGGGATCGCGCCGCTCGCGAAAGGCGCCATTGCGGCTCCGATCTTTTTGCCGCGCCGTCCAGCTGATCTCTGGACGCTCGCGCGAGCGCTTGCCCGCGGCGCGGCCGGGCGCGCGGAGGCGGCGCAGGCGCGCGAGGCTATGGCCGATCTGGCGCTTGCGCGGGGCCAGTCGAGGGCAAGCGCGGCTCTCGCGTTTGTGTTGCGAAGCGGCGTGACGGACCTGACGCTAACGACGACAACGAGCCCTGCCCACCTTGCCGAAGCGCTCGAGGCCTCGCATCAGCACGCTCCGCCCTCAGCCCTTGACCCTCAGGGAGCGCGATCCTAGCTAGGGGAGGAAATATCCTGAAGAGCTTCCCATGTCCGACACCGCCGCGCTCGACGCCATCAAGGCAAAAATCGACCAGAATCCGGTCATGCTGTTCATGAAGGGCACGCCCGCATTCCCGCAGTGCGGGTTTTCTTCCGCCGTCATCCAGATCCTCGATTATCTGGGGGTCGAGTATGGCTCGGAAAACGTGCTCGCCGATCCCGCGATCCGTCAGGGCGTCAAGGATTTTTCCGACTGGCCGACAATCCCGCAGCTCTACGTCAAAGGCGAGTTCGTTGGCGGTTGCGACATCGTCCGCGAGATGTTCGAAAGTGGCGAGTTGAAGAAATATTTTCAGGACAAGGGTTTCACGGTCGAGGCGTAATCAACTTCGTGAGCGCCGACAGCTGGTCGGCCTCGCGTGGCGGTTTGTCCCACCGCAAGCGGTTGATGCGCGGAAAGCGCATCGCGACGCCCGATTTGTGGCGCATCGATTGGTTGAGCCCCTCGAATGCGACTTCCAGCACCAGGCCGTGGTCGGCTGTCGCCGTGACCGCGCGCACCGGACCGAAGCGCTCGGTCGTATTATTGCGCACGAAGCGATCGATCTCTTTCAGTTCATCGTCCGTGAACCCGAAATACGCCTTGCCGACCGGCACGAGCGCGCCCGCCTCATCCCAGACGCCGAATGTGTAGTCGGAATAAAACGACGAGCGCTTGCCGTGCCCGCGTTGCGCATACATCAGGACGGCGTCGATGAGGAACGGCTCGCGTTTCCACTTCCACCATTCGCCTTTGGGGCGCCCCGGCACGTAAGGCGAGGCGCTTCTTTTCAGCATCAACCCTTCGATCGCGTCCACGGGCGGCGCGGCGCGCAGCACGGAAAGATCGGCGGGCCCGGAAAAACGCACAAGCGGCGAGAGGTCGAGGCGCGCCGGCTTTGCTTCCGCAACAAACGCCTCGAGCCGCGCGCGGCGCTCCGTGAATGGACGCGCGCGCAAATCCTCGCCGCCAGCCCAAAGCAGGTCATAGGCGCGGATAAACGCCGGATGCGATGCAAGGAGCGCTGGCGACACCGTCTTCCTGTTGAGGCGCTGTTGCAAGTCGCCAAACGGCCGAATACGGAAGCCATCCGCCTGCGGATCGAAAACGAGCAATTCGCCGTCGATCGCCGCGTTGTCGGGCATCGCGGCAACAATGTCCGGAAAGGCGGCGCCGATGTCGTCGCCGGTGCGGCTGTAAAGCCGGCGCGCGCCGTCCTCGGCAACGGCTTGCACGCGCACGCCGTCCCATTTCCACTCGGCCGTAAAGTCGCCCGGCGTGATGCCGGCGAGATCGCCCTCTTCGAGAGGATGAGCAAGCATCACCGGACGAAAGAGCGCGCGCGCCGTTGGAACAGGCTTGTCGCCGCGCCCTTCAAGCCACGCAAACAATTCGGCGTAGGGCGAAGAAAGCCCATGCCAAAGCTCCTCGATCTCGGCGGCCTCCTTGGCGCCAAAACTGGCCAGCGCCGTCTTGGCAAGCCGCGCCGACACCCCGACGCGCAAGCCCCCCGTAACGAGTTTGATGAGCGCGTACCGCGAATCCGCATCCAGCGCATCGAGCCAGCCCTCGATCAGCGCGGGGCCCTCTGCGCGGGATGCCCCGGCGAGCGTTTCGACGACTTCGCCGAGCGACGGCGCGCGGTTCGCGCCATGCTTTTCCGGCCAGGCAAGCGAAATCGTTTCGGCAAGATCGCCAACATAGTCATAGGAAAGCGCAAACAGCGTCTCGTCCATGCGCCCGGCAATCAGGGTGCGGAGCATAGCCGGCTTGACGCCGCGGATGTCGAGATCGCCGGTGATGGCGGCCAGCGCATAGCCGCGGTCAGGGTCCGGCGCTTCCCCGAAATAGGCCGCGAGCAAGGTCAGCTTGCCGTTGCGCGACGGCGTCAACGTCAACCGGTCGAGGAGCGCGGCAAATCGGTTCAATCGTTTTCGTCCTCATAGCCGGCAATCGCCAGCGGCCGGGCTTTCAGGCCCTTCAGCGCCGCCCACCTCGTCAGCGCGTCGTCGCGCCCGTGTGTCACCCACAATTCCTGCGGGCCGATGGCCTCGATCGTTGCGGTCAACTCGTCCCAGTCGGCGTGATCGGAAATGATCAGCGGCAATTCGACGCCGCGTTGCTTGGTGCGCTGACGGATGCGCATCCACCCCGATGCGAATGCGGTTACGGGATCGGGAAAGCGCTGCGCCCACTTGTCGCCAATTGCCGAGGGCGGGGCGATGATGATGCGCCCTTCGAACGCCCGCTTCTCCCCAGGTTTGACCGAGATCGTCGCCGGGGCGAGCGGGCCGAGGGCGACGCCGAACGACTGATACAAGGCGCACAAGCGTTCCATCGCGCCGTGGATGAAGATTGTCTCGGAATATCCCGCCTCGCGCAGCAACGCGATGATCCGCTGCGCTTTGCCAAGCGCGTAGGCCCCGACGAGATGCGCGCGCGCCGGGAACTGCGCGGCTGACTTCAGCAATTTTGCGATTTCGCCGGCGGCGTCCGGATGGCGAAAGACCGGCAGCGCGAACGTCGCTTCCGAAATGAACACATCGCAGGCGACGACCTCGAACGGCGCACAGGTCGGATCGCGGCGACGCTTGTAATCGCCCGAGACGATCAGACGTTTACCGCCATGCTCGACAATCACTTGCGCGGAGCCGAGCACATGCCCCGCCGGTGCAATGCGCACCGTGACCCCGCCAACCGAAAGCGTGTCGCCATAGGCGATTGGCTCGGCCTTGCCAGTAAACGCCTCACCATAGCGCGCGCCCATGATGGCGAGCGTTTCGCGCGTCGCCAGCACGGCCCCGTGCCCGGCGCGCGCGTGGTCGGAATGTCCATGCGTGATGACGGCGCGCGCAACGGGGCGCACCGGGTCAATGTAAAAATCGCCCGGCGGGCAATAGAGGCCTGACGGCGTTGTGTGCAGGATGTCGTCGAAGGCGGTCATTCGCGAATGTTCTAGGTCGCCGGGTATGTCGCCGCAAATAGCGCCGCCCGGGTCCCTTAGCCAAGCGACTTGAGCGCAATTCCCGCCAGTCCCGCTGCCACGACAACGACAATCGCGTTCATATGAAAGCGGATCAGCGCGATCGCCGTTGCGGCTGAAATCGCCAAAGCTATGGCGTCAAATGATTCGAGCTGCGGCAGGTCGATCCGCGCCCCCCATAGCAGCGTGACAGTGCTCGTCTCGCGGAACAGCACATGCACGGCAAACCAGAAGGCAAGGTTGGCGATGACGCCAAGCACCGCCGCTGTGATCGCCGCAAGTGCGGCGGACGCTTTGGCGTTCTGGCGCACCCGCTCGGCATAAGGCGCGCCCGCGAAGATCCACAAAAACGACGGCGCAAAGGTCATCCAGCTGGCCATGGCGGCTGCAAGGAGCGCAACCACAAGGCCGCCGCCGTCCGCTTGCCAGCCCGCGACATAGCCGACGAATTGATTGACAAGAACGAGGGGGCCCGGCGTCGTCTCGGCAAGCCCGAGGCCGTCGATCATCTGTGCAGGGCTTATCCAGCCTTCAACCTCGACCGCCTGCTGGCGCAGATAGGATAGCACCGCGTAGGCGCCACCAAATGTCACGACGGCAAGCTTGGCGAACAAGATGCCGACGCGCGACACGACGTGGTCGGGGCCAAGCGCTGCAACCGTCGCGCCTAACGGCGCAAGCCACGCAAACGCCCACACTGCGGCGGCCTGCAGCGCTTTGACCGTGGACGGTGGCGCAACGGCGGCGACAGGCAGAATCGCAGGCGCCGAGCGCTGCAAGATGAAAGCGCCAACCAGCGCCGCCGCGATGATGATGACCGGAAACGGAACCGCAAACAGCGTCAGCGCCGCGAACGAGGCAACCGCGATCCATAAATCGGCGCGCCGCTTGAGCGCGCGTTTTGAAATGCGGATCAACGCTTCAATGACGAACGCAACGACCGCCGCGCGCACGCCGAAAAAAGCGGCCTCGACCACCGGCGCCGATCCGTGTGCGAGATAGAGCCAGGAGAGCGCCAGCACGACGAGCGCGCCGGGGACGACGAACAGCGCCCCGGCGATCAATCCGCCTTTGACGCCGTGGAGGAGCCAGCCGACATAAGTCGCCAGCTGCTGCGCCTCGGGGCCGGGCAGCAGCATGCAGTAATTGAGCGCATGCAGATAACGCGGCTCGTCGATCCACTTTTTCTCGTCAACGAAGACGCGATGCATCATCGCAATCTGCGCCGCCGGCCCGCCAAAAGAGAGGCAGCCGATCTTCAGCGACGCAATGAAAAGCTCCGTAAGCCTTGCATTCGGTTGATGGCTGTCAGGACCTGGCGGCGCAGTCATCCCGTCACCAGGATTTCAGCGGCCATGCGATCGTCGATTTCGGCGGCCAGGGAATGTCGCCTTTTTTGAGTTGGGCGGCAAAATTCGGCGTTGCCTCAAGCGGAAACGGCGCGCCGCACAGGCAAAGTTCCGTCGCATT
>JBJXFO010000089.1:0-14779 GCA_046154725.1 Parvularculaceae bacterium
GCGGGGCCCGGCTCGCGCCCATCGCGAACCGGGTCATAAGGGGCGCTCGCCAAGGAAACGCCCGTATTCAGCCTATCGGCCGGTGTTAGCGGCGCATGTCAACGACGGAGGCCGAGACGTTCGATCAGCGTCTGATAGCGCTTTTCGTCCGTCCGCTTCACATAGTCGAGTAGCTGTCGGCGCTGCGACACGAGCTTCAGCAGCCCGCGGCGCGAATGGTTGTCTTTCTTGTGGTCCTTGAAGTGCTCGGTGAGGTTCGAAATGCGCTCGGACAGGATCGCCACCTGCACTTCGGGCGACCCGGTGTCGCCAGCCTTGGTCGCGTATTCCTTGATCACCTTCGCCTTGCGCTCGGTCGTGATCGTCATGACAGTTTCTCCGCGGCGCCGGTCATAAAGGCCCAGCCGGGACGCCGTCCAGCAGGGTCGAAGAACGCGGGATGTAGGGGACGGGCGGGCGGAAGGCAAGCGCGTGGTGCTATGGGTTGGAATTGCTGGTAGAACTTGTTATACATGTATAGCAACCGGAGAATTCCAATGCTCGCCTTGCGTCTGCCGCCCGAAATCGAAGCGCGCCTCGAATCGTTGGCGCGCAAGACCGGCCGAACCAAAAGTTATTATGCGCGCGAGGCGATTCTCGCTCATCTTGATGATCTCGAAGACGCCTACATCGCGAAAAGCCGGCACAGGAGCGGGCGGGCGCGTGTGAGCCTTGAAAACCTCGAAGCAGAATTGGATGGCTGAATGGCGCGTTGAATTTGACGCTGCAGCAGCCAAAGAACTGAAGAAGCTGGGTAAGACAGACCAAGGGCGAATTCTGAAGTTTCTTCGTGAGCGCATTGCCGGGGAAGAAGACCCGCGACGCTTAGGCGCTGCTTTGAGCGGCGAATTTGCCGGCCTTTGGCGATACCGGGTTGGCGATCATCGCCTTGTCGTTGCGATCGAAGATCAGCGAATTCTGGTTCTTGTGCTTCGCATCGGGCATCGGCGCGAGATTTACCGCTGAGGGTGAGAACCTAGCATCTTATAGGAATCGAGGCGTGAGCTGATGTCGGGCTTTCTTCGGTCGGACCGGCAAACACTTCTTTACCCTGATCGCGTTAAGTTCCGGCTTCCCGCAACAGGCGCGCAAAGGGGATAGCATGAAGCGACCAACTGACCTGGCGCGCCCGAGGCATCCGATGCGCATCATCTGTGCGGGCCTTGCTTGCCTGATCGCCGCGTCCTGCGCCGAGGCGCCGGAGCCCGATTCAGCGACGCAAGTTCCGGTCGATCCGGAGCCCGGCCGGTATCAGATCGCCCTGTCTGGCGCTGGAATTATGAAGCACGCCAGCAAGGACGAGCCGCATTATTATTGCCTGCGCGGCAGCGATCGCGCGGCGTTCGCGCACATGCTGGTCAAGAATTACTATCTCTTGCATCCGGCGTGCACAAACAAACGCCTGCCGCGAGAGGGAAACGCAATCGCCGGCGAAATCCGGTGCCCAGCCGATCCAAAGATGGCGAATGGAACGATCCGCTATGACTATAAGGGGGCAGTCTCGCAAACCACGGCGAAAGTTGCCGTTCAAATGATATTCGATGTCGAGTTCAAAGAAGGCGCAACTGCCGAAGTTAGCCCTGTTCAGATGAAGCTGATGATGAAGGCAATCGAGCAGGCGCGATTCGTTATTGAGGCGACGCGAACCGGCGACTGCCGTTAAAGATTGAACACCCTCAAAGGCTTCAGTTTCAGCCCGTCAAGCTCGCAGAGCGCCACCGCCTCGCCATGCATGGAGGCGAGCACCGCCGCAATAATGCCGGTTTCGGCGCCGCGCACGCCTTTGGCGACAGCCGCGGAAATCACTGCAGGCTGGCCGCGCCGAAGCTTTTCGGCCTCCGGGCCGCCGATCGCCGCTTGCGGCAAGCCGGCGAGACCGGCATCGACGGGCAGGAGCGCTGCCTCGCGCGCTTCCGGCGTTTCGAACTTTTCAAGGCTCGCAATCGTCACGCCGTCGTCGGCGTGAAATGGCCCGACGGAAATGCGGCGCAGCGCGCTGACATGCCCTTCTGTCCCCATCGCGCGCGCCATGTCGCGCACGAGCGAGCGGACATAGGCGCCCTTGCCGGTCACGGCCTCAAACACCGTATGATCCGCATCCGGACTATCAATGACGCTGAGTTCGTGAATGTCGATCTCGCGCGATTGCAGCGCAACGGTCGCGCCGTCGCGGGCAAGGTCATAGGCGCGCTCGCCGCCAACCTTCACCGCGGAAAACTGTGGGGGGACTTGCGCGATCCTGCCGGTGAACTGCGGCAGCAGAGTCTCAATCTCGATGCGAGTGGGGCGCTTGTCAGAGCGCGCGACCACTTCGCCTTCGCGGTCATCGGTTGCCGTCGCTTCGCCCCATTTCGCGGTGAAGCGATAGCGCTTCGTCGCATCCATGACGTAGGGAACGGTTTTCGTGGCTTCGCCAAACGCGATCGGCAAAACCCCGGTTGCGAGCGGGTCGAGCGTGCCGGCATGACCGGCCTTTTGCGCCTGGAACAGCCATTTCAGTTTCGACACCGCCTCGGTTGAGCCGAAGTCATAATCCTTGTCGAGGATGATCCACCCGTTGACCGGGCGGCCCTTTTTGCGCCGATTGCCCATGGCTGTTCCGTTCTGCGTTGCGCGCGGGGGCTCTGGATCGAACAGGGCCGCCGCGAAAGGCGCTGCTTCAAGCAGCGCGCCGCGTTGAGGTCAAGTCAGCGCGGGCGGTCGAGGCGCATGACGAGGCACGCATCGCTGCCAAACGTGCGCTCCTCCACCGCGCGAAACCCGGCGCGCTCATAGAACCGATGCGCGCGCGTGTTGGAGAGGAGCGGATCGATCAGGATCGCGTTGACGCGCGGGTCCGCAAACGCTTGCGCCGCCGCAAGGCGCATCATCGCGGCGCCAATACCGCGGCCGCGGTCCGCCGCCTCGCCGACCCAAATGTCGAAGGCGCGGAAATTCCCGCCGCAATCGCCCCAGTAGTGCGAGACCTCCAGAGCCGGATCGATATCGACGATGACGCTGACGGGCCGCCCTTCTTTTTCGGCGATCAAGATACGCCGCCACACGTGCGCCGCGGCGATTTCCGCGCGCCAGTCTTCGTCGCGCCAGATCGTGTCGTCCTGCATTTCCGCGCCATGCGACGCGATAACGTCCGGATCGAGGTCCCACTTCTCAAGAAAGACCGCGTCGTCTGGCCGCGCGAGCCTTAGCGTTATGGCGTTGTTGCTCATGACTCGTGCTTCAGATCGCGCGCGACTTTCGGCGAGGCGAGCAATTCGTCAATGCGGCGCGCCTCGGCGAAACTTTCGTCAGCGCGGAAGGTGAGCGACGGCGTGAACTTCATGTCGATCCGCTGGCCGAGAAGATGGCGCAGATGCGGCGCTGCCAGATTGAGCGCGGTCATGATTTCGGGGTGCTTGTCGCGATCGATCGAGGCGCCGAGAGGGGCGCAGAAGATCGTCGCCTGTTTCAGGTCCGGCGCAAGACGCACCTCGCTGATCGTCATCGAGACTTTGCCGAGCGCCGGGTCGCGCAGATCCTCGCGCGCGAGGATCTCGACGAGCGCATGGCGGACAAGTTCACCCGCGCGCAGCTGGCGCTGCGTCGGGCCTTTGGCGCGGGAAAATCGGGCGGTCATGCGATGATTTTAAGCGCTGGACGCTGCCTTGCGCAACGCCTGCGTAAATCGGTCCAGCCGTTCTGGAATAAGCGCGTCGCCGCGCGCGCGGTCCCGGAGGCCGGAACAGATGTCGAGCCCGAAGGGACCCACGGCTGCCAGCGCGGCGGGAGCATTGTCCGGGTTGAGGCCGCCGGCAAGGAAAACCGGCGCCTCGACGGCCTCGACGATCCGCCTGCTGATCGACCAGTCATGCCGGTCGCCCGTGCCGCCAAAGGTCGGCGTCGCGGCGCTGGGGCGCCCTGAATCAAGCAGGATGGCATCGACAAAGGGGGCCGCAGCACGGGCCTCCTCGAACGCGCGCGCATCCTCGACATGCACGACCTGCAAGATCTTCAGCGCTGGAAATCGGCTGCGCAGGATTTCGTAAGCGCCGGGTTCGGGCCGGTCGACGAGTTGCACAGCGTTGGCGCCGATCGTGGCGACATGACCAGCGATGTCCACCCCCCGCGTGCGCTTGGTCAGCAGTGTCGCCCACAAACGCTCGCCGTAGTGGTTGACCGCGTAGCGGGCGAGGCGCCCAGTCGTCGCATCGTCGAGAAACCCGGCGCCATTCGGCATCGGCCCGACAATGCCGACCGCAAACGCGCCAGCCGCCGCCGCCAGGTCGATCTCGGCTTCCGACTGCATGCAGCAGATTTTGAAGGGGATCATCGCCGCCACGGCCTTGAATCGTCTTTCAGGAGGCCGAGAATCACGCTGTCGCGCACGCCAATATGCGTTTCCCAATTGCCGCGTAAAAGGCCCTCGCGCTGAAATCCCAGTTTCTCGAAGGTTCGTATCGATGCAATGTTGTCGGGGTCGATGTCGGCAACGATGCGCCGCGCGGCCTTGTGCGCGAAAATGAAATCAATTGCTTCTGCGAGCGCCAGCGCCGCAAGGTTTCGCCCACGCGCGGACGGAACGATCATGCACGCTGCCTCCCATACGTCGCGGCCAGTCGTGTAAAACGAAATGCGCCCGAGCGCTGGGCCATCAGACCTATCAATTACCGCCCACGAAGTGTCCCCGCACCCATCGGTCCAGCGCTTCATCTGATCGATTGTTTCGGCCACAGACGAAAACGCGGGGCGCGCCAAATAGCGGCAGCTCTGCTCGTCGCCGAGCACGGCATGCAAAGCGGGCCCGTCGCCGACGGAGTCGAAGGGGCGCAGGATCGTCACTTCAGGTCCTTCGCAGATGGGGCCGAAGCCTCCCTTTAGACCGCCGCCGGCTGGTCGTCACCTGATTGTCCTGTTGCGACGCCCCGCCTTTTGTGCCAGCCTCTGTGTGGAGGTTCACACATGGCGACCAATCTTTCAATTGATCCCGATCTCATCGACCGCGCTCTCGAAGTTAGCGGCGAGCGGACGAAGAAGGCTGCGGTGACCAAGGCGCTTGAGGAGTTTATCGCGCGCCGCCGCCAGAAACGGCTGCTCGACCTTTTCGGCAAGCTCGAATGGACTGACGGTTATGATTACAAAAAGGACCGGAGCCGCGCTTGACGCTGTTCGTCGACACCAGCGTCTGGTCGCTGGCGCTGCGGCGCGATGCGCCGCCGGACACGCCGCAAACCGCGGCGCTCGCCAAGGCGCTTGGCGCTGGCGAAACGATCGTCACAACGGGTCTCGTTCTGCAGGAATTGCTGCAAGGTTTTGAAGGCGCAAGAAACCACCGAGAGCTTCTCGACCGGTTTGCTGATTTGCCGTTCCTCGAGCCGGAGCGCCAAGACTACGTTGAGGCAGCCGACCTCAAATCGCGCTGCCGCCGGGTGGGCGTGCAGGTCGGAACGATCGACGCCCTTTTTGCGCAATTATGCCTGCGCCATGACCTTGCGATGCTGACCGCGGATAAGGATTTCGCTGCGATAGCCAAGCATTCGCGTCTGCGGCTCGCTTGAGGGTCGCTGTGATCGGCGGGCTGGTTCAAGGCCTCTCCAACTGTTTGCGCGCCTCAATCTAAAGTCACGGAAGCGGCGCAAACGCGCTCGGCGGGATGACGGTGGTGGGTAATCCGGCGCGCCGGCCCGGGGAGCGGCAGGTTATTGAGACGTCATCCGAAATTTTAATGCTCGACCCAACTCGTTCAGCAACGATCGCGTCATCCGACAAGCGCACTATGCGCTCGAACTGGGCAGTTGAATCAGCAATATCCGGAACCGCCTCAAAAGGCTCGAATTCCAGGACATATTTATATTTGCTCTTAGGAGCGTCAACTTTCTCAAACTTCACGCACTTTTGTCGAGACTTGAGGTTATTGAAATTAGAATCGGGTCGCTCGCCAAGCGTAGCGGCGTCAAAGGCGCGGCATTGAACGCTTGGCGCATCGATAATTTCAGCTCGATAAAAACCCGGTGGCAGTGCGTTTATCACGAATTCGTCAGGCGACAATTCGATCTCGATAAACCCGTATCCTTGAGTAAGCGGCCGCAAGCAAGTTGAAAGGTAGCTCCCACAAGTCGCCAAATACCCATCAACGTATTCGACCAGCGCAACCTTTGGCGCAGTGGTTCGCTCGCAATAGGCGGCCACCGATTTGGCGAGGCTTGAAGGCGGAACAAACTTGGACGCGTCGAACGATTGAGCGTTGGCGGACTCAGCGGTCAGCCCGCTCAACATCACCGCGCTCGCCGCCGAAATCAAAATGGCTCGCATGCTGCACCCCCTTCAGGACAGCTTTAGGATTACAACGTCCTGATAATCGTCTCAACCTGGAAGCATTCGATCGTGTCGCCGGCTTTCAGGTCTTCGTATTTGGCGAAACTCATGCCGCATTCTTGGCCGACGGGGACTTCGGCGACGTCGTCCTTGAAGCGTTTCAATTGCGAAAGTTCGCCCTCGTGAATGACGGTCTGGTCGCGGATGAGGCGCACTTTGGCGCCGCGGCGGACGACGCCTTCGGTGACGCGGCAGCCGGCGACCTTGCCGAATTTCGAGATCGAGAACACTTCGAGGATCTGCGCGTTGCCGAGGAACGTCTCGCGCAGTTCCGGCTTCAGCATGCCGGAGAGCACGGCTTTCACGTCGTCGATCAGGTTGTAGATAATCGAGTAATAGCGGATCTCGACCTTGACGCGTTCTGCTTCTTCGCGCGCGTCCGCATTGGCGCGCACGTTGAAGCCGATCACCGGCGCGCCGGAGGCGCCGGCAAGAATGACATCCGATTCTGAAATGCCCCCGACGCCAGTGTGAAGAACGCGCACGCGCACTTCGTTCGTCGACAGCTTTTCGAGGCTGGTGACAATCGCTTCCAGCGAGCCTTGAACGTCGCCCTTGATGACGAGCGGCAGTTCCTTGATCTCGGCGTCCTGCAACTGCGCCATCATCTGTTCGAGCGAGGTGCCCGACGATTTGGTGGACGCTTTCTCGCGCTTCTTGCGGGCGCGGAAATCGGCAACCTCTCTCGCGCGCGCTTCGGATTCGACGACGACGAATGGATCGCCGGGCTCCGGCACGCCATTGAGGCCGAGAATCTCGACCGGCATCGCGGGACCCGCAGTCGCGATCGTTTCGCCCTTGTCGTTGGCGAGGAGGCGCACCCGCCCCCATTCGGCGCCGACCACAAGAATGTCGCCGCGCTTCAAGGTCCCGCGCTCGACGAGCAGCGTCGAGACGGGGCCGCGCCCCTTGTCGAGGCGCGCCTCGACAACAGCGCCTTCTGCGGGGCGGTCCGGGTTCGCTTTCAGATCGAGGAGTTCGGCTTGCAGCGAAATCGCGTCGAGAAGTCCGTCGAGATTGATCTTCTTCAGCGCCGAAACCTCGACATCCTGAATTTCGCCGCCGAGACCTTCGACCTGCAATTCATATTGGAGCAAGTCCGTGCGCACTTTCTGGGCGTTGGCCGACGGCTTGTCGATCTTGTTGATCGCGACAATGATCGGCACGCCCGCCGCCTTGGCGTGATTAATCGCCTCAACCGTTTGCGGCATGATCGAATCGTCGGCGGCAACGACGAGGACGACAATGTCGGTCACCTTCGCGCCGCGCGCACGCATCTGCGTGAAGGCGGCGTGGCCCGGCGTGTCGAGGAACGTCACCTTGCGGCCGTCTTTCACATCGACCTGATAGGCGCCGATGTGCTGCGTGATGCCGCCGGCTTCGCCCGAAACGACGTTGGTCTGGCGCAACGCATCGAGCAGCGACGTCTTGCCGTGGTCGACATGGCCCATGATGGTGACGACGGGCGGCCGGGCAACCAGCATCTCCTCGTCCGCATCGGCGCCGGTGAGGCCTTCCTCGACATCTGAATCGGCGACGCGCTTCACGCTGTGGCCGAGGTCGGTCACAATCAGTTCCGCCGTGTCAGCGTCGAGCATCGAGTTCGCCGTGACCATCTGGCCCTGCTTCATCAGCTCACGGATGAGATCGACAGCGCGCATCGACATGCGCTGGGCAAGGTCTTGCACGGTGATCGTCTCGGGAACGATAACCTCGCGCACGATCGCCTGTCCGGCTCCGCGCTGCTGGCGGGCAAGCTTTTCGCGCTCGCGCGCGCGCTTGACCGAGGCGAGCGAGCGCTGGCGGTCATCATCGTCTAGCGCATTCGCAATCGTCAGGCGGCCAACGCGCCGGCGCGGCACTTCCTTGCCGTCGGCGTCGCGATCGGTCTTGTCGAGCGTCTGCTTGCGCTTGGTCTTCAGGCGCCCGCCCAGCTTGGCGAGCGGATTTTCGGCGTCGTCGACCGGCGCGATTTTTTCCTCAACCGGCTTGCCCTTGCCGTCCGCCTTGGCGGCGACGCGCCGGCGGCGTTCGTCTTCTTCTTCCTCCAGCGCGCGTTTGGCGCGCTCTTCAGCCTTGCGGCGTTCCGAGGTTTCGCGCTCGCGCTTTCCTTCTTCGTCGGCGACGCGCAGGCGCTCGGCGTCGAGGCGGCCTTTTTCGTCCGCTTCCCGCGCTTCCCGGTCCAGACGCTCGGCGTCGTCGCGCTTCTTGCGCACGTCGCCGTCCTTGCGCGCCTGCATCAGGGCTGCTGTGCGCGCAATCTTTTCATCTTCGGAAAGCGTTCGCAGGACGTTTTGCGGCGCTGCTCGCGGCGGTTCGACGGACTTTCTCTCGGGCGCGGCAGCGATCATCGTCCGCTGAACTGGCGCAGGCGCGGGCGCGGGCGCAGGCGCCTCGTCCTCCGCCTTTTTGGGCCCGAGCAAGCGGCGTTTTTTGGTTTCGACAACAACCGTTTTCGAACGGCCATGAGAAAAGCTTTGCTTGACGGCAGCAGTCTCGGTGCGCCGCAGCGACAAGGGTTTGCGGTTGCCCATTTTGGCGTCCGCGTCCTTGCTGTCTGCTTCAGTCTTCGTATCGACGTCGTCGGTCATTCATTCTCCGTTCCCGGCGCACCGGGCTTTCAATTACGCCGCCGCCAACAAGCGCGGCCTAGTGAAAGCGGCCTTGGACATAACGCCCAAAGCGGCCTTGGTCCATCGTCGGCGCCGCGATTCTTCGCGGCGCTCAAAAGGCTCATGCTGGCGTCGTCAGCGGTTCGACTGCCGGCTCACCCCATCCTTCAACAAGTCCGGGCCTGAACCCTTCAAGACGCCTTGCTTCGCGCAGGAAGCGCGTCGCGCCAGCGCCCGCAATCAGCGCCGCGTGGATGACCCGCTCCTTCCCCAGCGCGGCCGAAAGTTTGGCGCAAGCAAAACCGACAACGCGCGGCGCGCCTGCGCCAAGCCGCTTCAACTTCGCCTGCCCGTCAGCGCCCGCCTCGGACGCTGCAATCAGCACAGCAACTTTTCCGCCCGTCAGCGCTTCCTTGACCTGGTCAAATCCGGCAACCGCCTCGCCGGTTCGGCGCGCAAGACCGAGCGCGTCAAGCGCCCGGCGCTCGAGACCCGCATCGATGATAGCGCAAAGGTCCGGCGGCGCCGTGACGGGGCGCTTGAACGCGCGTGACAGGTAGCCCTTCGTCGTGACCCGTTCGACCGAGACCGGATCAGCGCTGACCCACGCACCGCGCCCGCCGAGTTTTTCGCCAAGATCGGGAACCACATGTCCCTCTGGCGAAAGCGCAAGCCGGATCAGACCGGCAGGAGGGTTTTCCCCACCGCCGGCAATGCAGGTCCGAATGCGTCCCTCGGACGCATCATAGCGCGACGTCGCCAGCGAGGGCCTCCTTCGCTAGCGCCAAGGCTTCCGCGTCCGCTTTTGCCTTGGCGAGGTCTTCCTCGGTCACCCATCCGGCCGCAATGCGCGCGCGCATAATGAGGCCTTCTGCTTCACTGGCGGCGATCTTGTACGTTTCGAGAATGCCATCGTAATGCTTGCGCTCGCCGTCGACCCGCTCCGTCCAGCCGGTCAGGTCATCGGTTGCACACCCTGCGAGGTCTTCCATCGTTTTGACGCCATTCTCGCCGAGCGTGACCAGCATTTTAAGGTCAAGACCTTCAAGCCCGACGAGCGCGTCATCGACGCCCAATTCGCGGCGGCGCGCATCGAGTTTTTTCGCCTGCGCGTCAAGCCAGTCGCTGGCGCGCGCCTGCAGTTCGGCGGCGGTGTCCTCATCAAGGCCCTCGATCTCGGTCAGATCGTCGAGCGAGACGAGCGCCAGTTCTTCAATCTTGGCAAAGCCTTCGGAGACGAGAAGGCCGGCCATCATGTCGTCAACGTCGAGCGCCAGCATGAACAGTTCCGACCGCTGACGGAATTCTTCCTGCCGTTTGGCGCTTTCCTCGATCTCGGTCATGATGTCGATCTCAAATCCCGTCAATTGCGCGGCAAGGCGCACATTCTGGCCGCGCCGGCCAATTGCAAGCGACAGCTGCTCATCCGGCACCACGACCTCGATGCGATCGAGGTCTTCGTCAAGCACGACTTTGCTCACCTCCGCGGGGGCGAGCGCGTTGACGACGAACGTTGCGGGGTCTGGCGACCACGGCACAATGTCGATTTTCTCGCCGCCAAGCTCGTTGACGACCGCCTGTACGCGGCTGCCGCGCATGCCGACACACGCGCCGACGGGATCGATTGAAGAATCGTTCGACATGACGCCAATCTTGGCGCGGCTGCCGGGATCGCGGGCGACCGCCTTGATCTCGATCACGCCGTCATAGACTTCCGGCACTTCCTGTTCGAAGAGCTTCGCCATGAACTGCGGGTGCGAGCGCGAGAGGAAAATTTGCGGCCCCCGCGTCTCGCGGCGCACGTCCATCAGGAACGAGCGCAAGCGGTCGCCGGCGCGGTAGTTCTCGCGCGGCAATTGCTGATCGCGCCGCAAAACCGCTTCCGCGCGGCCGAGATCGACGATGACGTGACCGTATTCGACCCGCTTGATGATGCCGTTGATGATTTCGCCGACGCGGTCCTTGTAGTCGGCAAACTGGCGGTCGCGTTCGGCGTCGCGCACTTTCTGGGTGATGACTTGCTTCGCCGACATCGCCGCGACGCGGCCGAAATCGATCGGCGGCAAAGGCTCGGAAATGAAGGCGCCGACGGAGGCTTCCGGGTTTTTCTGCTGCGCTTCTTTCAGCGAGATTTGCGTCGCATCGTTCTCGACCGCCTCGACAACTTCGAGCAGCCGCCAAAGCCGCATCTCGCCGGTCTGCTGATTGATCTCGGCCTTGACGAGCGTTTCATGGCCGTAACGCGAGCGCGCCGCGCGCCCGAGCGCATCTTCCATGGCCTCGATGACGAGCGCCTTGTCGATCGACTTTTCGCGCGCGACCGCGTCAGCGATCTGAATGAGTTCCAGCTTGTTGGCGCTGACGGCGTTCATTGGGGGTCTCCATATGGCTGGCCGATGGATGTCTCGTCGATCGGGCTTTGCTCGGCAACCTTTTGGGCGGCCTTGCTGGCTTTAAAGCTGTCGCGGATCATGTCGTCGGTCAGAACGAGCTTGGCCGCGACGATGAACGTAAAGGGAATGAGGGCGGTTTCTTCTTCACCCTCGATGTCCAAGCATATGTGATCGCCATCAACGCCGGCAAGGACGCCGCGAAACTTCTTGACGCCTTCAATCAGGCGATCAAGCTCGATCTTGGCTTCATAGCCTTGCCAGTCGTGAAAATCCTTCAGCCGTACGAGCGGACGGTCAATGCCGGGCGAGGAAACCTCAAGGCGCCAAGCGTCAGCGATCAGATCGGCATTTTCGAGAATGGGTGAAAACTCGCGCGACAAGCCGGCGCAATCTTCCGCCGACATTGTCCGGTCAGGCCGCTCGGCCATGATCTGCACGGTCTTCACCTCGCCGCCCTTCACCCTGACGCGCACAAGTTCATAGCCGCCCGCTGCAACAACGGGGGCGATCAGCGCTTCAATGCGGTCTTCCAGCACGGACAAAGGGCAAATCCGGTAACAAAAAAGCGGGCCCCGGCGGAGCCCGCTTTCGATAAATCGACAGCGTCTGAACGCCTTGTATGCCAAAGGGGCGGAATTGTCACGCCCTCGATTCAAAACGGCTGGAAACGCATGAAAAAACTCGTGGACGACTGGAGAAGCTTTGGATTCCCGCCGCCGCAAGGCTAAGAAGAGTGCGATTGGGGCGTTGCCGGGCTTCGCAAGGCGCGGGGCGATTACAGGGGTGAAGATTTATGTTGGGTCGTCTTCTCGCGCTCGTTGCCGGCGCGTCGCTTGCTGTTGGCGCCTCACAGGCGCCGGCGTTCACCGATCAATATGTCCAGAACCTGACCGGCCGGGTCGATGAACTGAGGCCGCTGGTGGAGGAGTTCGACGCCAAGATTGGCGAGTACGGCTACACCAGAGCCTCGGCGATGGCTGAGTGCCAGATCGCGACCGGGCTCCTCGATGCGCTGTGCTCGACTTATGAGACCACCGTTGCGCGCTATGAGCTGCTGTCAGCGCACCTTGCCGAGTTGAGCGCCGCCAACATCTGGATGAAGCCGGTTGTGCTCGCGCAAACCTATCAAAAAGACATCGCCGAGAGCGTCTACTCGGTTTACGAGCCGGCCGTGCCCGCAACGCCCGTGGGCCTCACCTATGCCGGTGGGGGCTTCTTCGGCGGCTGGCTGGTGTTGACGCTGATCTTCGGGATCTTGGGCGGTTTGGTTGGCGGCGGGAGACGGTATGCTTAGGCGTCCTGCGCCAGTCGCCTGTCTTCTAATGGCGCTTACGACCGTCGGCTGCACTACCATGCAGTCTATCCAGCAGGAGGCGCCGAGCTATGTCGTTGACTATAGTGGCGTTGACAGAGCGGATTTGGCCAGCTGTGTCGTAACGCGCCTCGAACGCAAGACGTCATACTACAACCGCTTGATCGACGGTTCAGAGTATTTGACGGTTGAATCCTCAGTATCCGCTTTCATACCGGGCGGCGCTATTTTGCTCGAAGCGGAGGGGGCCGTCCCGTATTTCGCGACGCGTATCTATGCTGACCGGGTTGAGATTTACGGACGCTTTAGCGTCTGGGGCGACCACGGAAAGGTTGTGATTAGGTTCGTCAAGGAATGCGCCGCCGAGTTGGGCGGCACGAGCGCCGAGCGACCGCGAAAATAGCGCCGGGGCCCGCGCGAACCGGGTCAAGGAGCGGCGTCGAGGCGAACTCTGTCCCCGAAAAATCCTGAGAGTGAAGCCCGGTCTCCGGCGAACATCGCCGACAATTCGCTTAGGCGCGCGGGCGGAAGTGATGGGCGCTGCCGCATCTGAAGGTTGGATTTCACGCGATCCCGCAAGGATTTAGGGACAAGCGTTCGTCGCACGACCGTCGCCACGGGATTGTCGATCAGCAGAGATTTCAGCGGGAATGTCTTGATTCGCTGCGCCGAGACATTCTGCGCCTCAAGCTCTGCGATCCAGCAGGATTCGTTCGTAGCCCCAAGAAACGCGCAAATACGCTCAAGCTCGGCATCCGGCGCGGCGGTCATCCGTTCAAAGAACACTGGCAGAATGCGGCCCGCGCCAAATCGCGCGATCCATGGCTGAAGCTGATATCCATAACGGCTGTAATCGATCAGCTCCGGGTGTTTCACGATTGCCTCGTCGATCGGGACGGTGATGCGCCCCTCGGTCCATTCATGGATATATTGCGAGATCAGGCGCTCTACGGGATCGCGCATCACATAGATGAATTTCGCGTCCGGGATCAGCGCCGCGAGGCGGTCAATCGTTTTCGGGTAGGTTGGCAGTTTCGTGTAATGCGTCGAGGATTCGCCTTTTATTGCACCCGGCGGGGCTTTCGCGAAAAGGCTGCGGTACCAATTCTCGCCCTTCGCGTAGATTTCGTCGTTCGAGAAAAAATTCGGCTCCTTCGGCTCGGACATGAAAAATCCGGGCTGCGCGGCCAATTGCGCGTGCAAGGTCGAGGTGCCGCATTTCATTGCGCCGATGATGACGAAATCGGGAAGTGTCATTCCGGCGCCCGCCGGTCGCCGAGCGGATTGCGCCAGTTGATCCATTGATCCTTACCTTGATGCTCACACAGCGTTGGCGCGGGTTTGCCAACAAGCGCGCGCAATCTTGCGATGGTCCGTCCGGCAAGCCACATCAGATTCGCGGCGGCTGGCCCAAGCGGCCCATAGCTTTTGCGGAAATAGCGCGTGCGCGCCGCATAGTAATAGGCGGGCGGGCGCTTTTTTGCTTTCATCAGCGCCTTTACGGGCGCCGTACCGCCACGCAAATGGACGACGCGCGCGGCGGGTTCATAAACAACGCGCCAGCCGGCGCGGCGAACCCGCGCGCAATAATCCGCGTCCTCGAAATACATGAAGTACCCCTCGTCCATTGGCCCGGCATCGCCGATCGCCGCGCGCCGGATGAGGACGCAGGCAAAGCTTGCCCACCCGCAGTCGATGGGCGCCGCCGCAACCGGCATCGGCACGACGGCAAACCGGAACAGCGCATCGAGCGGGCCGGTCTGCGCGGCGCTGAGAAATTCCGACAGCGGCGAGTGAAAGCGGAAACAGGAGATCTGCGGCGTTCCATCCGCGTCTTCGAGACGCGGCGCGATGATGCCGGCGTCCGGCTCACGTTCTGCCGCAGCCATCAACGCCTTCACCGCGCCCGGCCGGACTATCGCGTCGGAATTGATCAGCAGGTAAAACTCCGCATCGAGCGCGCCGATCCCCTGATTGTTGCCGCCGGAGAACCCGGAATTCGTCTTAGAGCGGATGAGCTGCGCGCGCGATTTCCACGCGGCGCCGTCTTCAAGCCACTGCTCGATCTCGTC